>NZ_JBFUHM010000031.1:0-59609 GCF_056402395.1 Peribacillus sp. P4_B1 | reverse complement strand
TCCTTGGACCGGAGAACGCTTTTCCGATATTGAAAACGGGGTGTACCATGCTTTTTTACTCCGTAATGCCGTGAATGGCTGTACAGTGGTTTTGAAGAAAGATGTATTCGATGTGGTTGGTTATTTCAATCCATATCATCGTTATACACATGATTATGAAATGTGGCTTCGTATATTGGTAAATGGTTTTAAAATGTATTATTTGGATGAAGTCTTAACAAAGTTCAGGATACATGAAGAATCGGGTACAAGCAGATTCCAACCTGAAATGTTAAAAGACATTATCACGATTGAAAGTCATTACCGGCCGATTCTTAAAAAAAATTTAAAGAATTTATAAGCAGACTTTTTTTATAACAAGAAATGGAGGAAATCATTATGTCTGAAGAACTTCTCGATATATTTATGCATGTCCCCAAAACAGGGGGAACGACCTTAAGTGAAATCTTGAGAAAACAATATGAAGTTAATGAAATATTCGATCATGATTCTTACGAATACAAGATAAAAAAAGTTGATCAATTAGAGGAAGAGGAAAAGAAAAAAATCAAAGCCGTAGCGGGGCATTATTATTATGGAATTCATCAGCATTTTTCAAAACCCTCCAATTACTTTACGATGTTACGTGATCCAGTAGACCGTGTTATATCCTTATATTTCTTTTTGAAAAATCAACCAGGATATGAGAGAGTTAGAGAAATGACCCTAGAGGAATTTGTATTAAGGGATCCTGAAGCCCAAAATTTACAAACCATGTTAGTAAGTGGTGATCCAGATTATCCAGATATTAAAAAAGCCAAAGAAAATCTAAAGACATTTTCAGTGGTTGGTGTCACTGAGTTGTTCAATGAAACACTTTTTTGCCTAAAAAAGGAATATGCATGGGGAGATATCCATTACACTAGAAAAAATATTACAAAAAACCGTTTGACAAAAGAGGAAGTGCCATTGGATATAATAAATTTGATTAAAAAATATAACGCAATGGATATGGAACTATATAATTTTGCTAAGGAACTTCTTTATAAAAAACTTAAATCACTTACGGTAGATGAGCAAAAGCAATTAGAAAAGTTCAAACTGGAACAGAGCGTCTTAAACTAGGTTCCTAGTTGGACTGTTCCCTATAAAATAAAAACGACAGCCGGAATGAAAAATTCCGGCTGTTTCTTATCACTATGGGTTCATTCCTAAGGATTCCAGCATTTTGATGAAATTTTGAGCGTACAAATCAGGACTAAAATGGGTTTTGACGTGTTCTAGGGCATTTGACCGTATACTTTCCCTTATGGTCTGGTTATCCATTAATTCCTTTGCCTCTTTGATTGCATTATCAATGTTTCCTAAAGAGTAAAACTTTCCTGTTTGATTATGAATGATTGAGCTTCTTACACCGTCGGAATCCGTCGTCAGCACAGGGCATCTACAACTCATTGCTTCAAGAAGTGCGTAAGGGGCTCCTTCCACTTTTGAAGTAGAACATAAAAAGCCTCCGGAATCGCCAATTTCAGAGAAAAAACCGGCCATTTCGGAATTAGGGACATTTGAGTGCAGAGTGAGCTTTGGGCTTAAATTTAATCGATTTATTAATTTATTGAATTTAATTCTTTCTTTAGGGTCACTTAACGTGGGATCTTCGAACATAAGCAATTGTATATTCGGATTATAATTGTTAATTAGTTGATAACCTATCTTGAGGAATTCGCTCCAATTTTTATTATCTTCAACCCTGCCTATCCAGGCCACTTTTCTAAAGCCATCTAATGGTACAGGTTTGTAAGAGAATTGACTTGTATCAAAACAATTATTAAAACTGAACTTTGGAAACGAAGGGTAAAGTTCATCCATTAATTGCATGATGTGAGGAGTCTTTGGGTTAAGTAATCCGTCGGCATGGGAATTGACAAGTGGGATTGCATTTGTTAATGCCTCTCTTGCAACTTTTTTCGGACCATATCCCTGAATTTCTATAATCATCTTTCCTTTATAACCCATAGACCTGAATCTAGGTAAAGTTTTGAAATCTGAAACGACAACAACAGCGGAATAATCTCCATCTTCCAATATTTTTTTGATTTCAGCATCATCGTTGGTAATAAATGTTGGGGCACTATGGTCATTCAAGAAATCCCTTCTATTTTCATAATAAAGAAAATGAGCATCGATACTGTATTTTTTCAGAGCGGCAAATCGTTGTCGATTTAATGTTTCCACTCCACCACTTGGAACATAAAAAACAAACAATATATTCATTTTTCCCCTCCTCATTAATAATGGAGCAACAGGACTCATATTTAGGCTCGACCCTACCTATCAAGGAAACAGTTACAATAGATCCTTCCATTTTGAATGGATGTGACAAATAGCCATGTAATATACGTATGACTCACTAATCGGATTTATAGCCGTTTTAATTTGTGATGACTTCATCGGGAATAGTACATTTCTTACTAGGTGTGAATAAATATAAGAATGAAAATGAATCATTATTTATAAACAGATAGTCCTGATGTTCATGAAATAAATGGTAATTATTTGAAAGGCGGTTCATAAATGTCTAAAGTGTCGATTGTTGTTCCATTTTATAATTGTCCATATATCGATAAAGCTTTGGAGAGTTTGGTCAATCAAACCTACAAAAATATTRAAATTATCGTAGTTAATGACGGTTCTACATTATATTCAGAAAAAATCGATCCGTTTCTAGATAAAATCATTTACATTAAAAAGGAAAATGGCGGTACGGCCAGTGCCTTGAATACCGGCATCGAAAAAGCGGCAGGTGACTATTTATGCTGGCTTAGTTCTGATGACATCTTTTACCCAGAAAAAACGGAAGTCCAGTTGGATATAATGAAAAGGGAGAATGCCTATTTTAGTTATACCAGTTATTACTGCATGGATGATGATGGAGAGATCATTTCTCCCATAATAGGGATATACCCGTCTAATCAACTTGAACTTTTTAAAGCAATGATCAGAGGAAACATTATTAACGGCTGCTCGGTCATGATTCACAGGAAGGTTTTCGAGCTCATCGGAGTTTTTGATGAAACGCTTCAATACACACATGATTATGATTTATGGTTGCGGATCTTGCAAAACTTCAAATTTCACTTTGTGCCTCAACCCCTATTACTTTATAGGATTCATACAGAAATGGGCTCTAAAAAACATGAAGGTAGCATCAAATTGGAAAATAGGCTTGTGGTTAATCGACATCATGCCAAAATGAAACAATTATTGGTAAATGAACTTAGGAAACAATAGATGATCATGATGGATAGTGAAGGTCCTTGTTTATAAAACAGGGGCTTCTTTAGCTTGGATATCATCACCAGACCTCGAGAGTGCCCACATTAATTTTCCAACCTCCTCTTAAGTCAATTAACATACATAAAGCTCTTTGCATATCTTATAGAAATCATTCATTTTTCCCTAATAATAGGGGATTGTCACCAATTGGAAAAAGCTTTTGTTAGCAAGACTTAATTCCGATAATCGACAATTGGACGAGCGTAATTCATTGGTAAGTTACCGAAACTTGGCAACATGTAGGTTATAAAAATAAGGGAATGCTCATGTAGGAGGAGAAAATGAGAAAGCTCATTATATTCGCGTTTATCGGATTTCTGGCTCAGCTGATCGATGGGTCATTAGGTATGGCATATGGGGTTACATCCACATCGTTGTTGCTGACATTCGGAATCGCACCGGCAGTGGCCTCGGCATCTGTTCATTTGGCAGAAGTCGTGACAACTGCGGCATCAGGCATTTCTCATTTGAAATTTGGAAATGTGGACCGCCAAGCCCTTTTTAAATTAATCATCCCAGGATCTGTTGGGGCATTTACAGGAGCGTGTTTTTTAAGTAATTTACCAGGAGATGTGATAAAACCATACATTTCAATATTTTTGCTGTTTCTTGGCGTGTATGTACTTTTTCGCTTTTTAAAAACGTCTCAGAAAATAAATGAAAAGAAATCAATTAATCTATCCAGAAAAAAATCGATAGCATTAGGTTTGATAGCCGGTTTCGCAGATGCAACCGGTGGGGGAGGCTGGGGTCCCATCACAACTCCTGTCCTATTATCCCAAAAAGGCGTTCCTGCCAGAAAAGTTGTTGGAACTGTTGACACAAGCGAGTTTGCTATTGCTGTTTCCGCAACCTTAGGGTTCCTCATTGCATTAGGTTGGCAGGAAGTCAACTGGTTTTGGGTAATCTCCCTTATGGTAGGCGGGATTATTGCTGCCCCGATTGCTGCATGGATCGTTACGAAATTGCCATCTTATTTATTGGGCGTCCTTGTTGGGGGTTTTATCATCTTGACGAATGCCAGGACGTTGATTGCCACTTGGACTAACCATGATCATTGGGCACCCTATATATATATGATTATTTTAATTGCGTGGGCAGGTTCTTTAGTCTTTGTCATCAGGAACAATAAAAAGGAGTCCCATAAAGAATAAAGGGGAGATAGTGTGAGTCAACAAGAGAATATCCATCAACATCCTTTTTCCATTACGAAAGAGCTAAGGCAAGCTCTGCACGGACATAAAAGCTATATTCTTTGGTTTACAGGGTTATCAGGGTCGGGTAAGTCTACCATCGCAAATATGGTTGAAGGAAGAATGTATGCGATGGGAATTTCGACATATATTTTAGATGGAGATAATTTACGCAATGGATTGAATGAAGACCTTGGTTTCAGCTCGGATGACCGTAAAGAGAATATAAGGAGAATCGGGGAAGTCTCCAAAATTTTTGTGGATAGCGGAATCGTTGTGTTGGCCACTTTCATTTCGCCTTATGCCAGTGACAGGGAGGAAGTAAGAAAAAAGGTACAACAAGATGAGTTTATTGAAATTTATGTAAAGTGTCCCGTCGAGGCCTGCGAAAAACGGGATCCAAAAGGATTGTACAAGAAAGCTAGAAATGGGGAAATCACTCACTTCACAGGCGTTTCGGATCCTTATGAAGAACCTGGAAATCCAGAGATTCTTATAGAAACCAATCATTACACCATTGAAGAATGCGTGCAGCAGGTCATGAAATATTTAAAGGATAATGGTCTTTAACATGTACATGTCCGAATTTGAAAAGGAGAATATGAAACAAACCAAACCAAATCTAATGATTGAGGAGTTATAAATGCAGGCACAAAGGAACATTATCGATCCACATGGCGGGAAATTGATTCAACGTGAATTATCAGTAACTGACCGTCAAGAGTATTTGGAAAAGTGTAAATCCTTATCGTCCCTGACCATCTCGAAATGGAATGTTTCCGATCTGGAAATGATTTCAAACGGCGGGTTCAGCCCGCTTGTGGGATTCATGGGAAAAGTGGATTACCGGAGCGTCATCAAAGATATGCATCTGGCAAATGGTTTACCATGGACGATACCGATCACTCTTCCTGTCACGAAGGAGGAGGCAAGTCGGCTGAACATTGGGGACGAAGTCGCTTTATACAGTGATGAAGGGGAACTTATTGGTATCATTCAGGTGGAAGAGAAGTTTGAATACGATAAGCAGGAGGAAGCCGAACTCGTATATAAAACAGCAGATCCCAACCATCCTGGGGTTAAAAAGCTGTTTGGACAAGGGGATATATATGTCGCAGGACCTATTTATTTAATAAATGGGGCATCACATGAGCCATTCGAAAAATTTCATTTGAACCCTTCCGAAACGAGAAAGATGTTCAAGGATTTAGGTTGGAATACTGTTGTTGGGTTTCAAACGAGGAACCCTGTACACCGGGCCCATGAATACCTGCAAAAAACAGCATTGGAAACTGTTGATGGACTATTATTGCATCCTCTTGTCGGTGAAACGAAAAAAGATGATATACCTGCCGATGTTCGGATGGAAAGTTATCAAGCTTTACTAAAAGGATACTACCCATTGGATAGGGTATTGCTTGCCATATACCCAGCGGCAATGCGCTATGCAGGGCCAAGGGAAGCAGTATTTCATGCAATTGTTCGTAAGAATTATGGGTGCACACATTTTATTGTCGGCCGAGATCATGCAGGTGTAGGCGACTATTATGGCACATATGATGCCCAAGAAATCTTTAGCCAGTTTGACCCCCTGAAAATAGGCATAAAACCCCTGTTCTTTGAACATAGCTTTTTCTGCAAAAAATGCTTGAACATGGCTTCCATGAAAACCTGTCCCCATAAAGATGAAGACAGGTTTATATTAAGTGGGACCAAAGTCAGGGAAATGCTTCGAAAGGGGCTTATCCCGCCACTTGAGTTTACGCGTCCTGAGGTGGCTGAGGTACTTATTAGAGGCATGAAGAGAAATGAAGCTGAGTAAGCTATTATAAACGCCTTTAGAGATTATACAATAGTTACTCGCTTCTTGGATAGGATCCGGAATAAGGCAATGAAAGTGCAAAGCATACCATTCCATTATTCCTGTTAACATCATTCCTATAAAAATGGCTCTCACTTCAGTTTGGATTGCCAAAATTTAGGGTTTGGGTTATTCTTTATTAAAATAACGGAGCAGGATGGTTTAAGAACAGTTTTTGACGATTCGTAGGTATTAAGTGAATATATCGAATTGGAGGAGGGTAAATGAAAGCAATTGTATACACAAAGTATGGTCCCCCCCACGTTCTTCAACTGAAAGAGGTAGAAAAACCTACTCCTAAAGATAATGAAATACTGGTAAAAGTAAAAGCGACAACGGTAACAATGGGGGATATTCGGTCACGTAGCTTTAAAGTTCCTCTCTCTGTTTGGCTGCCTGCTCGGATCATAATTGGTTTAAGACGTCCAAAAAAATCCATATTAGGCTTGGAGTTATCTGGGGAAGTTGAGTCAGTAGGTAAGGATGTCAAGCTGTTTAAAGCAGGTGACCATGTATTTGCAGCTTCCCAAGTGGGTTTTGGTGCTTATGCCGAGTATAAGTGTCTGCCTGAAGACGGATCAGTAGCCATTAAGCCCAATAATTTATCATTTGAGGAAGCCGCAGCCATTCCAATAGGGGCACGTACAGCATTGTTTTATCTTAGAAAAGCTAACATAGAAAGTGGTCAAAAGGTTCTTGTTTATGGTGCTTCAGGAAGTGTCGGAAGTTATGCAGTTCAGATTGCCAAGTATCTCGGAGCAAGAGTTACAGGGGTTTGCAGTACCACAAATTTAGAATTGGTAAAATCTCTGGGAGCAGATAAAGTAATCGACTACACTAAAGAAGATTTATCCAGAATGGATGAGACCTATGATGTTATATTTGAAGCGGTAGATAAGAGTTCGTTTTCAGCTTGTATGAAATCGCTGAAAAAGGACGGAACTTATCTAAATGTCACTGTACCGTTACCAGGTGTTCGAATGCTATGGACTAAATTGACAAGCGGCAAGAAGCTAATATTGAGTCAGAATTCACCTGAAACCCCCGAAGCTCTAAACTTACTTAAAGAACTTGTTGAAGCGGGGAAGTTAAAAGTGGTCATTGACAGATATTATGCGTTTGAAGAGATAGTTGAAGCCCATAGATATGTCGAGAAAGGACACAAGAAGGGAAATGTCGTAATAACTGTGGAACATAACAGCAAATCCTAATTATGGCAGAGGATATTCAATTACTGTATTCATTGAATGTCTATATATCATGTAATCTGGATTGGGAAACTATGTCAAGCCCTCATAAAGCTAAAGGGTGCGTTCTTATTATAGGGTTAGCCGGTTTTTATACTGGATGACCTTTTTTTGAATGGAAGTCTGATATTTCAGTAGCTAGGGTAGTACGTACGGGTTTGCGCTACAAATTTATGGAGAACTAAAGGTAGTTGATCGAAATTAATCGGCCATGAAAAAAATGGGGATGCACAAAAATTCATGCATATCTAAGTAGGCAATGCGAAGGGACGTGTATAGAAAGTAATTTCAAGGGCCTGGGGCGGTTATTTATATAAATGTTCATAAACAAATAAAGATGGTTTTTCTCAAGGATTTATCCAAGTTTAAACTAATTTGAATGGCTAAGAGGAATCTAGTTTTAAGGAGTGGAGAAATGTTTCCTATATTACGAACTGAACGGTTGGTCTTGAGAGAATTGGTCGAAGGTGATGCATTGGATATATTAAAATGTTTTTCCAATCCAGATGTATTACGGTATTATGGTCAAACTCCATTAACAAATACAGATCAGGTGAAGCAAATTATTAGGAATTTTTCAAAGAATTTCGATGAAAAACGTGGGATTAAATGGGGAATTGAATTGAAAGGGAAGGATGGCATTATAGGAACAATTGGATTTCAAGAGTGGTCTCATGAACATAAGAGAGCAGAACTGAGCTATGCACTTTTCCCAAGTGATTGGGGTAACGGTTATGCAACAGAAGCTGCCAGTGAGGTGATTTCTTATGGTTTTAAAGAGCTTGACCTAACGCGTATTGGAGCAATTGTTTTTATTGAAAATAAAGCATCCAATAAGTTGTTGGCAAATTTAGGTTTCAAAAAGGAAGGGATATTGAGAAATTATATGTACCAAAATGATGTTTCATTTGATACTAATCTATACTCTTTAATAACAGTAAAACCTTAATGAAATAACAAATTCCTATTAAACTAACGCATCCGTTAACTAAAAATCGGAGCTGTCTTAAGGCACCTTTTTCTTTATGGACAAACGGGACTGGCTAATTGAATATGACTAAAGATTCGTTTGCCTTAAATTAAAGAAAATGTTATTAAAGGGAAATGCACAAATTGTTCACGAATAATAAAGTTTTTTTAAAAATAATATAGTCATTTAAAAATAAAAAAGTCGTTTAAATAGATGGTATGAAATGAAAGTTTCATATGTCGTAAAGTATAATGAAAATAAGAATATTTTGATATTCATATAGTTAAGAAATGGGCAGAATAGGAGTGGATAAAGATATTGGATAGATTGAAAAATGCATTTCTATCTAAGGAATTAACTTGTACTAATTGTGGTAGAAAAATCAAAGAAGGTGAACGTTTTACTGCTATTGTAACAATGCCTTCTGAAAAAGATATGTTAGTATCACGATTAGATAATGCAATCGCAAGAACTGCTGATAGTGTATTGTGTGAAGAATGTAAATAAGGGCGCAATTTTAAAAGATTTGTTCTCCGAAAATTAAACAAGTTTATTATTTCTTAAAATCAAAGATCTATAGAAATATTCACTTTTTAAATAGCTTTAATAACTATCTATCAGCGTAATGGATAGATGGTTTTTGTATTTCTAAGAATAGAATTGAACAACTTTATTATCAATACACACAAATGTATATTTCTTGCAAAATAAAAATGGGGATTTTGCATTAATAGCAAAATCCCTTTCTTAATATAGTAATAGAATTTGTAGTTCAAGATTTTTACGCGTTAAACTGTTCCACAGATGTTTCTAAGTCATTAGCGAGCTTTACCATCGAAGAGGTTGAGAAGGAGATGTCCTCCATGGATTTTGCTTGTTGATCTGTTGATTGTGCCACTTGTTTTGAAGCCACTGCAGTTTCCCTTGTTAACTCTGCAAAAACTTCTATCGAAGCATTGATTTCTTGAGAACTTGCTGCCATTTGTTCTATAATGGCGGATATTTCCTGTATTTGATCACTTACATGCTCAAAAGAGCTCATCGTCTGTTTAAAAGTTTCTCTTGTATTCAGGACAAATCTTGTCCCTTCCTCTACCTCTTTAGTTCCAGTTTCCATCATTTTCACTGATTCATTTATGATGGATTTAAAATTAAGTAGGGACTCTTGTATATTGATAGCAGATTCCTTGGTGCCTACTGCCAATTTCCGTACCTCGTTCGATACGACCGCAAACCCTTTACCCTGTTCACCGGCTCTAGCAGCTTCAATAGCCGCATTTAGTGATAGCAGGTTTGTTTGCTCTGCTATTCCAGTAATTAAATGTACAATATTCACAATCTCGTTTGCTTGTTCGTCCAACTTTTTTATTTCTGAACTTGTTTGCAGCATCACATCTTTTACTAGTAGAATTTGATTTGAAAGTTCATTTATATCTTTATTTCCAATGGACATTCTAGTCGAAACATGATTTGTTTGTTCGCTGACTTCTGACGAAGCTTCGGCAATTCTTTGTATTCCTATGGTCATTTCCTCGATGATTCTTCACTTCTGTGCAATTGTACTTCTGCAGCTCCTGCAACTTGTTGAATGCCTTTAACGATATTTTGTGTGGAAGTATCCATTTCTTTGATTTTGTGTTCGATATCACTTGATGACTCCAATAGCTGGAATGATGAGCTTTTCATGGAGTTGACGATCATACATGTATTGGTAATCATTTCTTCAAAGCATTTCACTAAAATCTTGATTTCGTCGTTTCCCTTTACCCTAGTGTTGCTAATCAGTTTATTGGCTGTTAATAAATTTCCATTTGAAATTTCCTTTGCAGCCATACTGACTTTGAGAAGTGGGCTTAACTTTCTAGTCAAGAACCATATTAAGGCACCCACTACAATTGCCATTAAGATTACATTGATAATTATGGTTAGAGGAAGGATGTCACCCAGAACCTTGCTGGTTGTGGCATCGACTTTGCCGGCATCAATATCTACCCCTAATATTCCAATGACCTCGTCACCTTTCTTTATGGGAACAAAAACGGATAAATAGTCACCATAATCAGAATCATGGACGATGGAAGTGGTAGATACCTTTCCCTTCATTACGCTTTCTACATCCTGATATGAAGTTGCGGTTGTGGGGCTTAAAATGGGAGATGCTTTTTTAGCTCTCTTACCCATTCCATCTATAAGAATATGGACTTTTTCGCTATTTTCGTTAATCCCCAATGTATATACATATAATGCTCCAGTTTTTTGTCTATAATCGTTTAACTGTTCGCGTATCTCCCAATATGTAGAAGTTTCGGATTGATTACTTAAAAAATTAACATAAGATGTTGGATTTATTCCTTGAGTGATGYTGCTTGCTAAGTCTAAGCTGCTCATAGCAATTGTTTTCTCAACCGTATCATTTGTATTTTTATACATCAATAGTAAACTTCCAATTAAGGTAATGACCATACCTATTAAAAGAACAAAGCCTATTTTCGTACTGAGTTTATTCATCTTTGTTTTTTCCTTCCCCGTGATGTATTAACCTTGTTTTATATATCGGTAATATATTTAATGAGACCTTTTTAAAATCTTCGGGTGTCCTTTAGTCTTTAAACTGTTGGTAAGAGAGGTTCATTATGAAAAGATCTCAATATTAATAATGAATGGTAATTTTTCAAAAGAGAAAGTAAGAAATAAACCTTTAAAAATGGAATATATCTTTTGAAGGTAGTGGACGGGTTAATAAACTTAATAACAAGGAAAAAAATTAAACAGTCAATACCACTTTGATAAAGCTCAAGTTCAAATAAGAAAAATAATTTCTTATAGACAGATTTTTCATCTGGAAATACCAAATTCCCGACTAAAAGTTAATTTAAAAGAGTAAGGGAATGTATTTTTAAGAAAACCTGGTTTTGTATGATTTTCAATCCTATAAATATCCTAATATAGAAAAAAAAAAATTTTCTTTTCCGTTCTCATCTATAAATCTTGACTGGAAGGATGAAATTATTACATGTTGTACCTCTAAATATTAATAAGTGAAATAGAGGATTTGTTAAATTGTTATAAAATTCAAAAAATTGTTTGACATTAGTGAAAATGGAAGCTTATAATCAACGTAAGATTTCAAATTCAAAAACCGGGTTTTATATTATAGAACAAATTAACCCTTCATTTTATTAAAAGTAATCGTTTAACGTCATGAATCAACTTGAAAACCGTAATTAGAGGTAAAGTGTTTTCCTTACTCCGGATAAAACAAAAACGGAGTTTTATAATATAAAACGATTTAATTTTGCTTATACAAGGGTGAGGAGAAGTTATTAACATCAGCCATAAATGATAACGCTTACAAAAAACTTTGGGGAGGGTTTTTATTGAAAAAAAGAAAGCTTTTTGCATTCTCCACAAGCTTAACTCTAGCTATGGCATTCCTTTTATCAGGATGTGGTGGAGGCGAGGGAGAAAAAACCAGTGGATCTGGAGTTGAAAAGAAAACGATTAAAGTGGCACATTATTTTGCCGAAAATCATCCTCAAAATATTGCCTTGAAAGAAAAATTCAAAAAAATGGTTGAAAAGGAGAGTAATGGTGAACTAGAGGTTCGGATTTATGCGAACAGTACATTAGGTGCAGAAAAAGAATTTTATGACGGAGTCAGAAATGGAACGATCGAAATGGGTGTTCCAGGACTAATTATGCAGTCGGACATTCCTAAAATGGGTGTTCCGGAATGGCCCTTCCTATTTAGGGATTATGATCATGTAAAGAAGGTATTGAATGGACCTATCGGAGAGGAACTGACAGAAGAGCTTGATCCAAAACATGGAGTGACACCGCTTGCTTGGAGTGCAAACGGATTTAGGATGTTTTCGAGTAATCGTCCAATTAAGAGCATGAAAGATTTTGACGGGCTCCGACTGAGAATGCCGAACATCCCGAATTACATAAAATTAGGTGAATCATTGGGAGCGAACGTTAGCCCATTACCCATTTCAGAAGTTTTTACCGCACTTGAACAAAAGGTGGTTGATGCTCAAGATAATCCCATTGCCACGCTGAGATCCTCGGGGTGGAATGAAGTTCAAAGTGATGTATTAGAATCCAAGCATATGTTCAGCCCCAATATTTACATTATCAATAGCAAATTCTATAAAGGGCTAACAAAGGAGCAACAAAAAATCATTCAAAAAGCAGCAAAAGAGTCGGCAGCATATGAGTTTGAATTGATGGAAAAAAGTTATGAAGATGACAAAGCATATCTTAAGGATAATGGAATCAAATTCACTACGCCTGACGAAGACTTTTCAGAAAAAATGTTAAAAGCATCCCAACCTGTTTATGATGACGTCTTTAAGGAAAATGACTGGGCGGAGGAGCTCGTCGGAAAAATAAAAGCAGAATGAAGCAGGCGCTCTAGATTAGGAAGGGGGAGATGTATAGGTGAATAAAATATCCAAAATCTTGGAAAATTCGTTGAACATTATTATGGCATCTGCTTTAGCAATAATGGTCGTACTCGTGTTTGGTAATGTGATCCTTCGTTATTTCTTTAATTCAGGGATTACTTGGTCAGAAGAAATGTCAAGGTATCTCTTTATATGGTTGACGTTCCTCGGCGCCATCGGAGCTTTCAAAAACAAAGAACACTTAGGTGTCGACATGGTCATTAAACGGCTTCCGAATAAAATGAAAAAAGTGGTACTTGTTATTAGTGATTTGATGATGTTATTCGTTCTTCTCTTAATCCTGGATGGAAGCTGGAAAATGACTATGATAAACATTGATAGTGCTGCACCGGCCACTGGAATGCCACTGGCTTTTGTATATGGGACAGGTATTCTTGTAAGTATTTCAATGGGCAGTATGATCATTTTCAATTTGTTTCGGATTTTCTTCAATAAAATTAAAGACGAAGAATTGGTGATGATAAGTGAGTCAGAAGAGCTAATTTCCCTCCATGCTGATGAATTTGAGTCAGATATTAGGATAGTTAAGGAGGAGAAGCAGGGATGATAGGTGTATTTGTCGGATCTTTACTGGGAGCCATGGGACTTGGAATACCTATTGCATTTGCCTTACTTGTTAGTAGCGTAGTCCTTATGTTCTTTCTTGGTATTTTTGATAGTCAAATTATTGCACAAAACCTAATCAGTGGTGCGGATAACTTCCCTCTAATGGCCATACCATTCTTTATGCTGGCAGGAGAGGCGATGAATCGGGGCGGTTTATCACGGCGTATCGTTGAGATGGCAATGAAATTGGTGGGTCATATCAAGGGAGGCCTTGGTTATGTTGCGATCATTGCCAGTGTGTTGTTTGCGAGTTTATCAGGATCTGCTGTTGCCGATACGGCAGCGCTTGGGGCTATATTAATTCCAATGATGGTGAAGTCCGGTTATGATGTGAACCGGTCAAGTGGGTTGATTGCATCAGGTGGTATCATTGCCCCGATCATTCCGCCAAGTATTGGTTTTATCATTTTCGGGGTCGCAAGCGGTGTGTCCATTACAAAGCTGTTCATGGCAGGAATCGTTCCAGGTATTTTACTGGCGGTTGGACTTACGGTTACCTGGGCCATTGTTGCACGAAAAGATAAAGTCGCCGTTAACCCCCGAGCTTCAGCAAAAGAAATACTTACTTCTCTTCGCCAAGGCATTTGGGCTCTATTCCTGCCCGTCATTATCATTGGTGGATTGAAATTCGGTTTATTTACACCGACTGAAGCAGCAGTGGTGGCTGCAGTCTATGCAATATTTGTTGGTCTTGTAATCTATCGCGAAATGAAAGTGAAAGATTTGTATGAGGTTCTTGTTCATGCAGGAAAAATGACGAGTGTTGTCATGTTTCTGGTTGCTGCAGCACTCGTGTCATCCTGGCTGATAACCGTAGCCGATTTACCTGGTCAGGTAATTGGATTGCTGGAGCCATTTATGGATCATCCATTGCTTCTATTAATAATGATAAACCTATTGGTTATCGTAGTTGGAACTGCTATGGATATGACGCCGACAATCCTTATTCTAACACCTGTCTTGATGCCATTGGTGGTCGCTGCAGGTATTGATCCAGTTTACTTTGGTGTCCTGTTTATCCTGAATAACGCCATCGGTTTACTTACACCACCTGTCGGAACCGTTTTAAATGTCATGTGCGGCATAAGTAAGATCAGTATGGAAGAAATCATGAAGGGGATTTGGCCTTTCTTGCTCGTGGAAGTGATTGTATTGATCTTGTTGATTTTGTTTCCTTCATTGGTGCTGGTTCCTCTAGGATGGTTTACCTCCTAACGGAATTAAACAAGTATTAGGGTGTGTATGTTGGTATTCATCTTATTTTATAGGAGGAAAATGATAATGAATAATTTGTTTAAACGTTTGGCGGTCGGAGTTTTACTGCCAGCAGTACTGTTATTAAGTGCTTGCGGAAGCGGACAAAATGAAAGCGCTTCAGCTGACGGTATCCAGAAAAGAACAATCAAAGCAGGGATCGGAAATAGTAAAATGCATCCACAAGGAAAAGGAATGGAGAAATTTAAAGAACTGGTTGAAGAAAAAAGCGGGGGGAAAATGAAAGTCCAAAACTTTTTTGATGCCACCCTCGGAGATGATCAGAAAATGACTGAAGCTCTTCAAGGTGGCTTACAGGAAGTAACTGTTCCTTCAACCTCACCACTTGTTGGTATGATTAAGGAATTTGGAATTTATGACTTCCCATTTGTCTTTAATAATGAAGAAGAAGCTTATACAGTACTTGATGGTGCAGTAGGCAAAAAACTTTTGGATAAATTACGGGAACATGATTTAGTAGGTTTGGGATACTGGGAAAATGGTTTCCGAAACATAACCAACAGCAAACACTCTGTTAAAACGGCTGACGATTTCAAAGGGCTTAAACTTCGTACCATGCAAAATGAAGTGCATTTAGATGCATTTTCAAAGTTAGGGGCGAATCCATCGCCGATGGCTTTCTCAGAAGTATTTACTGCACTGGAAACAGGCACAGTTGATGGGCAGGAGAACCCTCTCGCAACCATTCAAACGCAAAAATATAATGAAGTGCAAGAATACTTAAGTCTTACAAATCATGTTTATACACCATTTGTATTCCTTGTAAGCAAAAAGTTCTGGGATGACCTATCAGAACAAGAGCAAAAAATCATGAGTGAAGCTGCACAAGAGGCTGGAAAGTACCAACGGGAAGTTAACCAAAAAGAAAATGAAAAAGCACTTAAGTATCTAAAAAAAGAAGGAATGAAAATCAATGAAGTAGAGCCGGAAGAAAAGGAAAAAATGAAGAAAATCATCCAACCAGTGACGGACGAATATGCTCAAAAATTCGGGCCGGATCTTGTAGAGGAAATGATGAGCGAAGTTGAAAAAGTACGCGGTAAATAATCCAGACTGTTTGGAGGATTGAAAATGGATATTATCTCTGAACTTTTACGTGAAATACAATTACCGAAAATGGTCAAAGTGAGGCAGAAATTTCGTACACCTCAAATCGCTGATGTAGCTGGTGAGGTGAAGAAGGCGATAAAAGAAGCAGATGTCTTATCAAGAATAAATGAAGATGACAGGGTGGCGATTGCAGTAGGAAGCAGAGGGGTAGCGGATCTTCCTACTCTAGTAAGAGAAACGGTGGCTGCCGTTAAGGAGGCTGGCGGCAATCCTTTTATAGTCCCTGCAATGGGAAGCCATGGGGGTGCTACAGCGGAGGGACAAATCGATGTATTGCTTCAGCTGGGTATTTCAGAAGAATCGGTTGGAGCGCCAATAATGTCATCGATGGAAGTTATCCAACTGGATGAATTGCCAAATGGGCTCCCTGTCTATATTGATAAGCTTGCATATGAATCAGATAAAATCATAGTCATTAATCGGATAAAACCACATACGGCATTTCGTGGACCGGTTGAAAGCGGACTAATGAAAATGATTACAATCGGTTTAGGCAAGCAAAAAGGAGCCGAAGCTGCACATGCATACAGCTTTAAGTATATGGCGGAACATGTCCCTGAAATGGCGAAAATTTCCTTAGCAAAAGCTCCTATCATATTTGGTCTTGCGACTATTGAAAATGCCTATGATAAACCAGCGAAAATCGTCGCAGTCCCAGCGGAGGAACTGGAGGAAGTGGAACCGGGACTATTGCTTGAAGCAAAATCATTGATGCCAAAAATCCATTTCGATTCGATCGACGTACTTATTGTAAATGAACTCGGAAAGGATATTTCGGGCGATGGAATGGATCCGAATATCACGGGTAACTTCGCCACTCCATATGCTACCGGGGGGCCAGAGGTTAAACGGACCGTTGTACTGGGACTTACTGAAAAAACTCACGGTAATGCAAACGGCATCGGCATGGCTGATATGACGACGAAGGCCGTCATGAATGAAATTGAATGGGAAAAAGGCTATGCGAATGCACTCACAAGTACAGTGACAGATGTAGTAAAGCTCCCGATGTTTTTAGATACGCAGGAATTGGCTGTTAAAGCTGCTATCAAAACGTGCAATGCGTTCGATTTGAATAAAGTGAAAGTGGTAAGAATAAAAAATACGCTTGAAATCGGTGAAATTTGGATTTCTGAAAGCATGATGGTAGAAGCTTTAAAAAATAAAAATATCGAGCTCCTTTCAGAACCAGAGGAATTGGCACTAGACTAAAAACCTCCGTTAATATTTTAAGAGAATGGAAGAATTCATTTGAAATCAGAAAAGGAGTGCTGATATGACACACCTATATCCACTTATTGATAACGAAATAAACCCTTACCGCGATAATGTACAGGGAAAAGCAAATGAACCCATTACGGTTGCGGGTTTGTTGGACCGTTCGAAGCTGACGCTTGGCTCCACATATGAAGGGGGGAAGCCTGATTGGACGCTTGAAGAAATTTATTTGCGGCTCGAGAGGAATGCCCCGCGTATCGCAATTATCGGTGGTTCGTCCGATCATCCGGCCCACATAATGGATTACCAAACGTCGGCACGGGCAGCAATACGCATCTGGCAAAACGGCGGCGTGCCGTTTCATTTCTCGACACCGGTAATGTGTGATGGAACTGCGCAAAACAATCAAGGAATGAGTTACTCTCTCCAGAGCCGAAACGCGGTTGCACAAATGGTTGTCAACCAGCTAGAAGCTCACAGTTATCATGGTGCATTCGTCATTCAAGGGTGTGATAAGCAGCCTCTTGGTGTTGTAAGTGCACTCGCACATGTTGATCGTATTCGCCGAAACCGTGGTGAAGCCCCCTTTTTCGCAACATTCGCACCTGCTCACGTATTAGAAGGCGGCTCGATTCCAGCTGACGTGATCGAGGAATTGGAAACTCTTGCGAAAAAAGCGGAAAGAAAAGGAGCTAATGATGTAGCCGTTGATTTACGAGATACGATGGCATATATATTGCAATGTTCATCGAATACTGCATTTCAGGGCGTGTTTGAAAGGGCGTATGAAAGAGGAATATTGACGAAGGAACAGCATAAGTATTTTGAAATGAGACTTGCTGTCGCAACATGTGACGGGCAGGGCGGTGTATGTGCATTCAATGGTACGGGGAATAGTTCACGTCACTTAGTGGCAGGCATGGGTCTCGTTCATCCAGCCGTGGAGCTGTTAACCGATCCACCAACACAACGCCAGATTAACTCGGTGCTTGATAGCTTCGCCGGCATGATAAACGAAGAGCGCTATGGTGTGGCCAACATTGTCGCTGCGAACATAAAAAATGCAATCCGTATTCACAGCGCTTCGGGCGGTTCTACTAACTTAATGATGCATATTGTCGCAGGCATGCTTTATGCAGGATTCAAATTCAGCTTATGGGACCTTGACCGCATTCATCATTCACATCCAATTCCTGACTTATTTGATTACAGTTTGACAGAAGGAAGGGACATTTATTCACTTGCGATGCAGTGTTGCAGCGGGACAAGCAGAGGAATGGAAACACTTTTTTATGAACTTATCGAGAATGGTGTACCAATGGATCAGGATGCGCCGACAGTCTCAGCAAAAACCTGGAAAGAACGTCTTGCGATTACAAGTAGCCTAAAAGCGGTTAATGTAAAGAAAAATCAGGTCATTTTATCCAATCCACGCCGTGGATTCAGCGGTGTTGATGTTTTAAAAGGAAACTTCTTTGAAAGCGCCGTTGTAAAAATCAGCGGAATGCCGACACCACAGCTTGACCATTTCGATGATAAGCTTGCATTTGTCCTTTATTACGAAAATGAAGATGATGCAAATAAAAGCCTGCTCGATTCAAATCTGCTTTCAAAAATAAAAGAGCAAAGGCTTTTCGAACATAAGCTATTGCTAGAATCTCTTAAATACAACAATGAGCCGGAATGGTCTCTTCTAAAAACTGCTACATATGGGGAGTTATTTGACAGGATGGTTGAAGCAGGCACATTGAAAATTGCGGTCATTATCTCAGGGCAGGGGCCAGTAGCATTCGGAATGCCGGAAATGTTTACACCAATGCAACACATCAATGCAAATCGCGTTATGAAAAAAATCGCCACAATCATTAGTGACGGCCGCTATTCAGGAGTCACATATGGTGCTGCTATAGGACATATGACACCGGAATCGTATGAGGGCGGCGGCATTGGTTTACTTAAATCAGGGGATGTAATTCACCTTCAGCTTCGTGATCGCCGGATTGATTTTGTGAATGCTACTCAACTTCATTCAGGAAAGGTTGTTCATGAATTTGCGGATCATTTTAAAGAAGAAAGACAATCATTGGCAGCTGAACGCAAGGAGCGGATGAAAGTTAGACAAAAAATGGTTGCGGCCAGCAACCGGATGTTTGGACATACAGATGCAGCAAATGGTGTTGTCCCTATCGCTGTAATTGAGGATGCGGTACTCGATTATGAACAGGATATTTTACTTCAAGGAAAAAAAGTAGAAATAAAGTGAGGAATGCTCGTCATAAATCCGATAATATAAAGGTAGACAGAATAAAAGGAGTGAGGAACGATGCCTATCATCCAATCGGTGGAGCGTGCCTTGAAAATATTGGATTTATTTGATGAGCGTGAGCGCGCACTAACTATCACAGAGATAAGCAAGCGAATGAATTTACATAAAAGTACGGTTCATTCACTATTAAAAACCTTACAGGAGCATAACTATATTTCACAAGGCGAAGAAAATGGAAAATACTCGCTAGGGTTAAAGCTTTTGGAGAGGGGAAACGTTGTTGTGACCCATCTCGATTTGCGCAACGTAGCAAGAAAACATCTTGAATGGCTGTCAGCAACAACGAATTTAACGCTGCACCTTGTCATATTAGACGGTCAGGAAGGTGTCTATGTCGATAAAGTGGAGGGCACAGGGGTAACGGTCCTCTATTCCCGTATTGGCCGGCGAGTTCCGATTCATACGAGTGCTGTTGGCAAATCTCTTGTTGCAACCAAAACGGATAGTGAACTGGATTTGCTCTTGGCCGGCTATGATTATACGGGTCCGACCGAAAGATCGATTCGATCCAAGGAGCAGTTTTTAGCGGAAATCGAAAAAGTACGTATTAATGGCTATTCAATGGATAATGAAGAAAACGAACCGGGCATTTACTGTCTTGCTGTACCGATAAAAGATTATTCAGAAAAGGTAATCGCTGCAATGAGTGTATCGATGCCTGCTTCGAAAGTAAATGAAGAAACACATGAGTATTATGTACGTCTCTTAAAGGAATGCAGCAGTAAAATTTCGCAGGAGCTCGGTTATGAATATCAAAAAATATAAATGAGGCCTGCCATGTAGGAGGAACTAGAAAATGAGAATTATTCGCTATGTAAAGGAAAATAAGAAACAACTTGCTGCCGTGACAAACGAAAACAATGTGGTGGACCTTCCCTTTACGGATTTTATGTCGTTGATTACAGCGGCACGCCATGATAACAAAACGGCGTTTGACATTGTAAAACAAATTGTAGCCGAAGGGGAAAAGCGGCCATTGCAAGGTCTTCAATTAACAACGCCTATTGATGCACCGGAAGTATGGGCATCTGGCGTTACGTATAAGAAAAGCAAGGAAGCACGTAACTACGAAGCCACACAAGGAAAGCTGGACCGCCAAACTTTCTATGACAAAGTTTATGATGCTGTGCGTCCTGAGATTTTCTTTAAATCGACTGCAGCAAGAACCGTGGGCCCGAATGATCCGGTATACTTGCGTTCTGATTCAAAATGGCAAATTCCGGAGCCGGAGCTTGGTCTTGTCATCGATAAAGAGGGAATTGTACTCGGATATATCGCAGGTAATGACATGAGCTGCCGTGATATTGAAGGTGAAAATCCGCTTTATCTTCCACAGGCAAAAGTATGGAAAAACTCTTGCTCCATTGGACCGGCCATCTTGTTAAAAGAGGCTGTTCCGGATCCATATGAGCTTAAAATCATGTGCCGTATTTATCGAAATGAAGAAAAAGTATTTGAAGGTGAGGCGAAAGTAAACCAACTGAAACGAAAATTGGAAGAGCTTGTCGACTATTTAGTCTTAGATAACACTATTTTTGACGGATCAGTGTTACTTACAGGTACATGCGTGGTTCCGCCAAATGAATTTACATTGAAAGGCGATGACCGAATCGAAATCGAAATACCAGGGATTGGCGTATTAAACAACCCGGTTATCCAAAGTAAAGCAGTTCAAACAATTTAAGGGGTGACAAAATGGGCGAGTACAAAACACTTTACTTAAGTACGAAAGATAGTGTAGCTGTCGCTTTATCCGAAATCCCTGCAAACACATCGGTAGTTGTGAAGACAGACCTTGAAGAACTTGTCGTACCCATTCTTGAACCGATTCGTTTTGGACATAAGTTCGCAGTCAAAGCCATCGAACAAGGGGCAGATATATTTAAATATGGGGAAGTCATTGGGGCAGCCTCAGCTTTTATTCCCGCTGGTGCACATGTTCATGTACACAATTTAGAAGGTAAAAGAGGAAGGGGTGACAAAATTGCTGAATGAAAAAATGCAGTTTTGGGGCTATCGCCGTCCGGATGGCCGCGTCGGAGTCCGGAATCATGTACTGATTTTGCCAACGATAACATGCGCAACCCAAACTGCACAGCGCGTCACAGAATTGGTGAGCGGAACTGTCACATTCATTCATCAGCATGGCTGTGCGCAAGTGGGCTCTGATTTTGATCAAACAGCCAGAACCTATGCGGGAATGGGGATGAATCCAAATGTATATGGTGTCATAGTACTCGGCCTTGGCTGTGAAACACATCAGGCGCACCGTATTGGAGATGAAATTGCTAAATGCGGTAAACCAGTGGAAACTGTATCGATTCAGGAACATGGCGGCACTCTTCAAACCATCGCCGAAGTAGCTAAAATTGCGGTCAAAATGGTCCAGGATGCCTCAATGGTGCAACGGGAATTATGTGATTTTAGCGAGCTGATTGTCGGCACAGAATGCGGTGGGTCTGATGCATGCTCCGGCTTATCGGCTAACCCGGCAGTCGGACGTACAAGCGATTTGGTTGTTAAACAGGGGGGAACCGCAATATTAGCGGAAACAACTGAACTTATCGGTGCAGAGCATTTGATCGCTAACCGGGCTGCAAACGACCAGGTAGCCAAAAAAGCTTATGCGGTTATTAAAATGATGGAAGACCGCTCGATTCAAATGGGCGTAGACATCCGCACCGGAAATCCGAGTCCGGGAAACATTGAGGGAGGTCTCAGCTCAATCGAAGAAAAATCACTGGGGGCAGCGACAAAATCAGGCACAACCAGGCTGGAAGAAGTCATTGATTATGCCCAGGTGCCCACAAAAAAAGGGCTCGTATGGATGGATACGCCTGGCCACGATATTGAGCAATTGACGGGTATGGTCGCAGGCGGGGCCCAAATCGTCCTCTTTACAAGTGGAAGAGGGACGCCAACAGGTTCTCCTATAACACCTGTCATAAAAATCTCAACTAATACACCAATGTTTGACAGGATGAATGAAAATATGGATTTAAATGCAGGTACGATTGTTGATGGTTTAGAATCTGTTGATGAGGTGGGAAGTCGCATCATGGAAGAAATCCAACATGTTTCAAACGGAAAACTAACAAAAGCGGAAATCTTAAAGCAGCATGACTTTGGTATTTGGAGAATTGGACCGACATTCTAAAACGAAAAAGGGGCTAAAGTTTATGATATCAACTACATTTGCAACGAAGACATATAAAAACTTCATTAATAATGAGTGGGTGGATGCATCTTCTGGAAATACAATCGAAAGCATTAATCCTGCGGACAAAGAACCGGTTGGCTACGTTCAAAGCTCAACCGGAGATGACTTAAACAAGGCTGCAGCTTCTGCGCATGAGGCAAAGAGGGATTGGCGCAGGCTCGGGCAGTCTGCACGTGGGCAAATCCTTTTCAAAACGGCCAATATATTGGAAGAAAATCTAGATGAAATTGCCGAAACCATGACTCGCGAAATGGGTAAAACGTTACCTGAAGCAAAAGGGGAGACGGCACGAGGTGTTGCGATTCTCCGTTACTATGCTGGTGAAGGGATGCGGAAAGACGGCGATGTTATACCGTCATCCGATAAAGATGCCCTCATGTTTACAAAACGCTCCCCACTTGGTGTTGTCGGGATAATCACACCATGGAACTTCCCGGTTGCAATTCCCATCTGGAAAATGGCTCCAGCTCTTGTATATGGCAATACAATCGTATGGAAACCCGCTACGGAAGGGGCCGTTACCGCAGCGAAAGTCATGGAATGCTTTACCAAAGCAGGCTTCCCTGAGGGTGTTGTGAATTTTATTACCGGTAAAGGATCAATTATTGGCCAGGGGCTCATCAATCATCCGCTTTTAAATGCAATCACATTTACCGGTTCTGAAAGTGTCGGTCAGAGCGTCGCAAAATCAGCTTCCGCCCGCGGCATAAAATATCAGCTTGAAATGGGAGGCAAGAATCCAGTCATCGTGACGAAAGATGCAAACATCGAACAAGCAGTCGAGGCGGTCATCAACGGTGGATTTCGTTCCTCCGGCCAAAAATGCACAGCTTCTAGCCGTGTTGTTGTTGAATCATCGGTCTATGATGTATTTAAACAAAAACTAGTTGAAGCAGCTGCGAAAATAACGGTTGGCAACGGCCTTCAAGAGGGAATTTGGATGGGTCCCTGTGCAAGCGAAAGCCAGTTCAATACGGTGAAAGAGTACATTGAAAAAGGCAAGCAGGAGGGCGCAAAACTTATACATGGCGGGGAGATATTAACTGGCGGAGACTATGATGGAGGCTTTTTCATTACACCAGCGATTTTTGAAGAAGTGACGACGGATATGGTGATTGCGCAGGCAGAAATTTTTGGACCAGTTATCGCGCTTATGAAAGCTAGCGATCTAGTCGAAGCGATAGACATGGCAAATAATACGAAATACGGATTGAGTGCTTCAATCTTCACATCAAATATTAGCTCGATTCTGGAATTCATCGATGAAATTGAGGTAGGGCTTGTCCGTATTAACGCAGAAAGTGCTGGCGTAGAGTTGCAAGCCCCATTCGGAGGCATGAAAGCATCGAGCACGGGTTCGCGAGAGCAAGGTGAAGCGGCGAAAGAATTTTATACAGCCATAAAAACGGTTTTTATTAAAGGTTCTTAATAAGAGTAAGAGAGGTTTCCATGTTTGAAACTCTCTCTTTCTTCCAAAAAAAAACAATGCGAGGTGCTTGATGAAAATCATAAAAATTTCTTTATACAAAGTTCCACCCCGCTGGCTGTTTTTAAAAATCGATACGGATGAAGGCATTTCCGGCTGGGGAGAGCCTGTCGTGGAAGGGCGTGCTGAAACGGTTAAAGCAGCAGTTAACGAATTGACCGATTATTTGATCGGGAGAAATCCGAACGACATTGAAGACATCTGGCAAACACTTTATCGAGGTGGATTTTACCGTGGGGGGCCAATTTTAATGAGTGCCATTTCTGGCATTGAGCAGGCACTATGGGATATAAAAGGAAAATACTTCAATATTCCTGTATACCAAATGCTCGGCGGTAAAGCTCGCCAAAAAATTAAAGTGTACTCATGGGTCGGAGGAGATCGACCAGTGGATGTTGTGGCAGCTGCAATCGAAAAACAGAAAGAGGGCTTCCTTGCTGTCAAAATGAACGCATCAGAAGAAATGAATTACATAGATAGCTTTTCGAAAGTAGAGGCGGTCATCGAACGCGTTGCTTCAATTAGGGAAGCGGTTGGCAAAGACTTTGGCATTGGGGTGGATTTTCATGGAAGGATTCATAAAACGATGGCAAAGGCGATTGTGAAAGAACTTGAACCATACCATCCAATGTTCATTGAAGAGCCAGTGCTACCGGAAAATAATGAAGCACTTCGTGAGATTGCCTGGCATACTACGTGCCCGATTGCAACGGGTGAAAGGATGTATACACGCTGGGGCTTTAAGCAGCTTCTTCAAGATGGCTATGTCGATATTATTCAGCCGGATCTATCCCACACAGGTGGTATTTTAGAAGGGAAAAAAATTGCCGCGATGGCAGAAGCCTATGATGTAGCGATCGCTCCGCACTGCCCGCTCGGTCCGATGACTCTCGCTTCATCAATTCATTTGGACGCAACGACACCGAATTTCATTATTCAAGAGCAAAGCCTTGGTATTCATTACAACGATGGCATGGACATTCTCGATTATATGAAAAATCCAGAATTATTCGACTATGAAAATGGTTATGTGAACATTCCGGATAAACCGGGTCTTGGGGTGGAAATCGATGAGGAAAAAGTGAAGCTGGCAGCAGAAACTGGTCATGATTGGAAAAACCCCATTTGGCGTAATGAAGACGGGAGCATCGCTGAATGGTAATAAAAGGAGGAAAAACAATGGACTTTCATGGCATCATTCCACCGGTAGTCACCTTATTTGATGAAACGGGGAACTTAGATATGGCGCTGAACAGAAGCTATATCGACCTATTAATCTCACGGAATATAGACGGTATTTTATTGATGGGAAGTTCAGGTGAGTTCTCATCGCTTACAACAGAAGAAAGAAAATTATATGTACGCGAAATGATAAAGCATATAAACAACCGAGTGCCTGTTATGGTCGGGGTCGGGCATACCGCATTAAAAGAGGTGCAAGAACTGACTTCTTATGCAGAAGAGCATGGAGCCGACGGCGTTCTAGTAGTCAACCCATATTACTGGAAGCTGTCTGACGAGCAGTTATACCGATATTTTTCCAGTGTAGCGAATCATACTAATCTGCAGGTTTTCATTTATAATATACCGCTCCTGACAGGTCAAAATTTATCAATCGAATTGATTAAAAAATTAGCTGAAGATCATTCAAACATTACAGGTATTAAAGAGACGGTTAGTGATTTCGGGCATCTTCGTCAAGTGCTGGCGGAAGTGAAGAAAGTTCGCAGTGATTTCCGCGTCTTCTCTGCTTTTGACGAGCACTTGCTTCCGGCTCAAATGATTGGTGCAGCGGGAAGCATTAATGGAAGCGCTGTCTTTGCGCCGGAAATTTCCGTTGATTTATATCAATCGTATCATAAAGGTGACCTTGCTGAAGCACAGAAAAAGCATCAAGTGATTTCAAAACTGATGGATGTGTACAATTACGGTCCGACATTTTTTACTGCCATGAAAGAAGCAGTTCATCAGCGCTGGTTTGACGTTGCGGCTGGACACCGTGCACCATGCGACGTATACCCTGCTGATTTGAGTGACAAAGTAGCTGCTCTTTTAAAAAATATAAATATGAAAGAAGGCGTCCAAAAATGAAAGAATCACGAGACTTGCTTGAACAATTAGGCTACCCATCAACTGATCTTAAAGAACTTCCTACATCAACGAAAACATTTCCAGACGGTGCTCAATACCGCATTGAACTCCCAAGCGTAGAAGGTCCAATAGCACTAAAAGAAACATTGAAAGAAATTGACCGACTCGGTCTGACTATTCACCGAATATCGCAAGGCAGCGGTATCATGCTTCAAACGGATGAAGAAATTATAGAAATGTGTAAAATGACAGCAGAGCGAGGCATGGAACTGAGTTTGTTTGTCGGTCCCAGGGGTTCATGGGATGTCAGTGCTGGACCGCTTACGCCAGGAGGCAAATCTCAGGGAATCCGCCATGAGGGCTCCGATCAGCTTGTTTATGCCATGGAAGACCTGAAAAGAGGGGCTGCACTAGGTCTTCGCGGTGCGTTAGTTGCGGATGAAGGACTCCTTCTTTTAACGAAAGAAATGAAAAAATACGGACAGCTTCCGGAAGACTTTGTTGTTAAAGTATCGGTTCAAATGGGTTCAGCCAATCCAGTATCCGTCAAATTAATGGAAGACATCGGTGCGGATACCTACAACGTGCCACCTGCATTAACGCTGTCTAAACTTGCAGCGATCCGACAATCAATAGACATTCCAATTGATTTATATGTTGAAGTTCCGGATACCTTCGGAGGCTTTCTTCGCTATTATGAAATACCGGAAATAATCCGTGTATTGGCGCCTGTTTACATCAAATTCGGTCTTCGTAATCACCCAGATGTATACCCCTCAGGGAAACAATGGGAAAGTACGAACATCTCACTCACAAAGGAACGTGTACGCCGTTCCGCAATTGGTATTCAAATGATCGAACGATACTATCCAGAAGCAAAAACATCGAAACTCGGTGCAAAAGGACTCGGAATTGCGAAAATTGAAAAGGCAGCAGCGAAATAGTGATATTAACGTGAGGGATCCCCTCTGATATTTACGTATTTGTTACTAAAAAGGAGTTGAGCACAAATGTCCTATAAAATATTATTAACGGATTACGAATTTGAACATTTGAAATATGAAGAAGAGATTTTTCAAGAAAGCGGTCTTGAAATCGAATTCATCAAAGCGCAATGCAAAACTGAAGAAGAAGTAATGGAGCAGGCAAAAGAAGTGGATGCAATTTTAAATCAATATGCTCCTATCTCACGCCGAGTTATTGAATCGCTTGAAAATACGAAAATCATTTCCCGTTACGGTGTTGGCGTCAATACAATTGATCTCAATGCGGCTAAGGAAAAGGGGATTACTGTCGCCAATGTACCAGATTATGGCATGGAAGAAGTATCGAATCATGCATTGGCACTTTTACTTTCTTCGGCGCGTAAAGTAACACTGTTAAACAAGGAAGTGAAAAAGGGTAACTGGGACTTTAAGGTGTGTGTCCCGATTCATCGCTTTAATGAGCAAACTGTTGGGGTTCTGGGATTTGGCCGGATTCCGCGCCGTTTCATTGAAAAGGTGAAACCGCTCGGCTTTAAAACTGCTGCTTACGATCCTTTCGTTTCGGCAGCAGCCATGGCTGCGGTAGGGGTTCAAAAAATGGATCTCGACGAAATTATAGCAGAAGCCGATTATTTGTCGATCCATGTGCCCTTAATTGATGATACATACCACCTGATCAATGAGGAGCGCCTTAAACAAATGAAGAGAAATGCGGTTATCATTAACACGGCACGTGGACCGATAATCGATGAAAAAGCACTTTCTGATGCACTTGAAAAAGGGGTAATTGCAGGTGCAGCACTTGATGTGACAGAGAATGAGCCGGTCAGCACCGATAGCCCGCTGCTAACAATGGACAATGTCATCATTACACCGCACAGCGCCTGGTATTCAGAGGAAGCAATGGTTGAACTTCGTCAAAAGGCAGCGAGAAATATCGTTCAGGTGCTAAACGGAGAATTAACACCATACGCTTTGACTTAGGAAAGGGGAAAAATATGAAAATAGCGGCTTTTTCCGTACAAAACGAACAACACATCGGTCTTGTTAAAAATGATCAAATTATTAGTTTAACGGCTCTCGGTCCAGAAGAATTTCCAGCTTGCATGAAAAAATTCATAGAACGAAGCAGCGAGTTAAGTACACGTGCTGAACAGTTAATTGAGCAACGGGTTAATGACGATGCAATATTCAATCTGTCAGAAGTAAAAATCCTGCCGCCAATCGCAAAGCCGGATAAAATCATTTGCGTAGGACTTAACTATTTTGATCATTGCAAGGAAACGGGGATGGAGCCTCCTGAATCACCGGTCATTTTTTCAAAATATGCAAATGCCATTGCCGGCCATAATGATGCGATTGAAATTCCAATTAATTCAACCGCGGTCGACTTTGAAGCAGAGCTTGCGTTTGTCATTGGAAGAGAAGCGAAACATGTATCAGAAGAAGAGGCAAATGACTACATCTTTGGCTATACAATTATGAATGATATTAGCGCCCGAGACTTGCAATTTCAGGATGGCCAGTGGTCGAGAGGTAAAACGGCGGACACATTTGCTCCATTTGGTCCTGTTATCGTGACACAAGATGAAGTGGGTGACCCCCACAATCTAGCGATTTCGCTTGAATTAAACGGTGAAATTATGCAGGATTCAAATACAAGCAACCTAATTTTTACGGTTCCGAAAATCATCTCATTTTTATCACAGTCCATGACACTAATGCCAGGTGATTTGATTGCAACTGGCACGCCACCAGGCGTTGGAATGGGAAGGAATCCGGAAATCTGGTTGAAAAACGGTGACCGGATGAACATCAGCATTGAGAAGATCGGTACGCTTTCTAATCACGTAATAGCATGACAGAAAGAAGGTGATGTCATGGATGTTGTAACCATCGGAGAAACAATGACAGTGTTTACCCCGAATGAAGAAGGTCCACTTCGCCACGCCCGATCTTTTTCAATGAAGTTTGGCGGAGCGGAATCCAATGTCGCGATCGGGTTAAGCCGACTCGGTCATAGGTCACGCTGGATAAGCCGTCTCGGAGAGGATGAATTTGGCGATGCCATGCAATCGTTCATTCGCGGAGAAGGCGTTGATGTCTCTTATGTAACAAGAGACCCTGTTGCGCCTACCGGAGTCTTTTTTAAAGAATTCAGACGGCTGAATGATACTAGAGTTTATTATTACCGGAAAGATTCGGCAGCTAGCAAAATGACGGCGGATTTACTAACCGATCTTGCCATCCAAGACGCAGCTTATCTCCATATTACCGGAATTACCCCTGCACTAGGGAATTCGTGTCAGTCGCTCTTGGATAAAGCGATCCGCATTGCTAAAGAAAACGGAACAAAAATCGTCTTCGATCCGAATATTCGCTTGAAAATTTGGCCTGATGAAAATGAAGCACGACACATCATAACAAAGTACGCCTCGAAAAGTGATATCGTCATGCCTGGGGTGGCCGAAGCCGAATTTTTATTCGGCTCCTATACACCGGAGATGTTTGCCGATCATTTTCATGAACTCGGTGTCGAAACCGTTTTACTTAAATTGGGCAAAGAGGGCTGTTTAATTTCAGCCCCGTCTGTACCGAAAACATACGTTCCTGGATTCTATGTGGAACGGGTCGTGGATCCAATCGGGGCTGGTGATGCTTTTGCATCCGGTGTACTTTCCGGCCTGCTTGATGGACTGCCGCTAGATGAAGCTGCAAGGCGTGGAAATGCCATGGGAGCAATGGCAACGATGGTAAATGGCGATGTTGAGGGTTTGCCGGCCCGGGCCGACCTCGCTTTGTTCATGAGTGGCGGTTCTGATGATGTGACGAGGTAGAAAGGTGGAAAAAATGACTAAACTTGAAGAGCTTAAACAGGGGAAGCTGGTCGCCGTCATTCGCGGTGCACGCCCAGATCAAATTATACCAATCGCCCGGGCCCTGAAAGAGGGCGGCATCCGAACGCTAGAAATAACAGTGGAAACTCCCAAAGTGTGCCATTTAATTGAAAGAGTGAAAGAGGAGTTCGGTGATGATATCATAGCGGGTGCCGGTACAGTATTGGATCCTGAAACGGCCCGTACGGTCATCATGGCAGGGGCAGAATTCATCTTTTCTCCAACCGTCAATGTCAAAACGATTAAAATGGCGAAGCGCTATGGCGTTATTAGTATCCCTGGTGCGCTTACACCAACCGAAATATTGACAGCTTATGAGCATGGAGCTGACATTATCAAAGTTTTCCCGGCAGATACACTGGGTGTTAGCTACTTTAAAAATCTTAAAGGACCGCTTCCTCACATTCCCCTTATGCCAACTGGCGGTGTAAACCTTGACAACCTTGCATCTTTTTTTAAGGCAGGGGCCATCGCGGCGGGACTTGGTGGTTCCTTGATCAATCCTACGAAATTGATTACAGGTGAAGATTACACCAGGCTGACAGGAATGGCAAAAAAATTTTCAGCTATCGTACAAAAAGGCTAAAGCAATCCGCCGCTTATATGAATTTCGGTCCAATAGGCGCTGGGAATGAAAGTATGACTGTGTTTATTTCCTTCTTTCTTACCAATTTGATGTATCTCTTTCAATCTTTTAGTAGTCCATCAAGGGTGGACAGTAGATAAATTCAGACAAACCAGAAAGGGGAAAAATGCTATGTTACTAGAAAAGTATAGAAATCTGCAGGGGATTCTCCAAAAAATGGAGTCGGTAGTGGTCGCTTTTTCAGGAGGGGTGGACAGCACTTTTTTGCTAAACGTTGCTATTGATACTTTGGGATATGATAATGTGTTAGCCATTACAGCAGATTCGGAAACCTATCCGTCGAGTGAGTTGAAAGAAGCCATTATGCTATCAAAATGGATTGGTGCCAACCATCGAGTCATTCAGACTTCGGAGTTGGCCATTCCTGGTTATTCAGAAAATAATCAGAATCGCTGTTACTTTTGTAAAAGTAGTTTATTTGACCAACTGCTTCCTATTCTTGAAGTATATGAATTTAATAATATAATTTATGGAGTCATCGCTGATGATGCTAACGAATTTCGTCCAGGCATGAAAGCAGCTAAAGAAAAAGGAATCAGGGGACCTCTTCTAGAAGCCGGTTTATTCAAAGAAGAAATAAGAGAATTGTCCAAGCAAGCCGGTTTGCCAACCTGGGATAAACCATCATTCGCTTGCCTATCTTCACGCATTGCATATGGCGATATCATTACGAAGGAAAAATTGATGAAAGTGGATAAATCAGAAGCTTACTTAAAATCATTGGATATTCATCAGGTAAGAGTCAGGACGCATGAGGATACTGCCCGAATTGAAGTTGAACCCGTTGATATGCCGCGAGTTCTCCAATACCATGTGGCGATCACGAAACGACTGAAGCAATTTGGTTATAAGTATGTATCAATGGATCTCACGGGCTATACAAGCGGAAGTATGAATATAGGACTTAAAAAGGAAGAAAAGTTATGATTGATGATATTTTAGAGCAGGTTCAAAATGGTTCATTGACAGCAGTTGAAGCAAAGGAAAAACTTGCATCATATGAAAATTTAGGGTTTGTAAAAATTGATCATCATCGTAAAAGGAGACAAGGCTTTCCCGAAATTGTGTTTGGAGAAGGGAAAACAGCTGAGCAAATTTTAGCGATTGTACAATCACTGCGGACAAGGAATGATTCTGTGCTTGTGACTCGAATTTCCCGGGAAAAAGCAGTATTTGTACAAAAAGAATGCAGTGAATTTGAGTATAACGATATGGCACGGACACTTGCTTGGGTTAAAGAAAAGCCCAAATCCGTAGGTTCATATATTGCAATTGTGTGCGCCGGGACATCAGATTTGTCCGTTGCTGAAGAAGCTGCCGTGACGGCCGAAACACTAGGTATTCCAGTCAGGCGTATATACGATGTTGGTGTTGCTGGGCTGCACCGCCTCCTTGATAATATAGACGAGATACGAGGGGCTACCGTATCAGTTTGTGTAGCGGGGATGGAAGGGGCACTCCCAAGTGTGTTAGGAGGCCTTGTCGCGAATCCAATTATTGCTGTTCCGACAAGTATCGGTTACGGTGCCAATTTTAACGGTTTATCTGCACTTTTATCAATGCTTAATACATGCGCATCGGGTGTAAGTGTGGTGAACATCGATAATGGATTTGGTGCAGCCTACAATGCAGCGATAATATACAAACTTGTACATAAAAAGGAGATCAATGATGATGAGGACATTATATTTTGACTGCTTTTCCGGCATAAGCGGAGATATGGTTATTGGTGCGTTGATTGATGCAGGTGCAGACCCTTTACAAATGGAAGAAGAGTTAAAAAAGCTGAATATAGATGAAGAATATAATCTGTCATGGGGGAAAGTCGTCAAAAATGGCATTACGAGTACTAAATTTGATGTCATTCTTACCAGTAAATCAGAGCAACCACATGAACACAGCCACACTCATGGACATGAACACAGCCACAGTCATGAAACAGAACCCAACCATAGCCATGCACCTCACAATCATCATGGTAGCCGCACCTACAAACAAATTGTAGAAGCCATCAATGAGGCAAACCTAAATGAATCGGTAACAAACATGTCACTCGCCATATTTAAGAAGATTGGTGAAGCAGAAGGGCACATACACGGGCTTCCGCTTGATAAAGTTCACTTTCATGAGGTAGGAGCTGTAGATTCAATAATAGATATAATCGGGGCTGCAATTTTAATCGATCAGCTAGGTATTGAATCAGTTCAGTCATCAGCCATTCCAACGGGATCTGGACATATACATATTGATCACGGTGTATACCCGGTTCCTGCACCTGCTACACTTGAAATATTAAAGGGGGTACCGATTGCCTCAAACGTTATTCGTTCCGAATTAGCAACGCCGACCGGTGCTGCCATCGCAGCGGTTTTAGCTGAAAAATTCGGCACGCTTCCAGCCATGACTGTCGAATCGATTGGCTATGGTGCGGGGACAAAAACATTTGAAAATCACCCGAACGTCCTTCGCATTATTATAGGGAAGATTCAATGAAGCGCCCACCTGATCATGAGCATCTTGATGGACAAATGGTAAAAATGGAAGTGAATCTAGATGATATTTCCGGTGAATGGCTTGGTCATGTAATGGATTTGTTGTTTGAATCAGGAGCAAATGATGTATTTTATACCCCAATCTTCATGAAAAAAAATCGACCGGGGGTGTTATTGCAACTTCTCTGTTCACAGCAGCAGATTTCGAAAATCAAGAAGATATTATTTGCTGAAACGACGACTCTCGGTATACGCTACTATCCTCTTACCGTGCACAGGCTCGAACGATCTTTTTTACATGTAGACACACAATGGGGGCAAGTGACGATAAAAAGAGGGTACCATGAAGGCCAACCCATACAGCAGGCACCTGAATATGAAGATTGCCGTAAAATTGCCGTTCAGAACAATATACCTCTTAAAAGGGTGTATGAAGAAGTATGGAAGTGTCTCGGGGAGGTGGTAGAGAAATGAGCTTGGTGTCGATTCTTACATTAGGATTCCTATTGGGGATAAAGCATTCGTTAGAGCCGGATCATGTTATTGCAGTAGCAACCACGGCAGGAAAAACGAAAAAATTATCACGGTCCACTCTAACCGGGGTGTATTGGGGAATAGGGCATACATGTACGCTGTTTCTTATAGGTATGCTATTCATTTGGATGAAAGGGGAAATTCCAGAGTCGTTAAGCATGACGCTGGAATTCGGCGTTGGTATTATGCTTGTTATGCTAGGGGCGAAAAGTTTATTTAAAGCTCGCCATGATATCACGAACGACAAAGATAGATTTCGTCCTTTTTTGGTGTCTGCTTTAATTGGGTTCGTCCATGGTCTCGCGGGCAGTGCCGCAATGGTCATTCTAACTATGTCGACCGTAAACGGTATAGGCGAAGGATCCATCTATATCATTATATTTGGCGCTGGGACGATAATTGGTATGCTGTGCTTTACAACTTTACTAGGCATACCGTTTGCTTTGAATGGAAAGGATATCGTTTTAAACCGAATCTTCATCAAACTGGCGGGAGCATTAAGTTTTGCATTCGGACTTTATTATATATACAAATTGGGTGTAAAAGAAGGCTTGTTTGCAATCTGGGCTAATTGATTTACTTTATAAGCATGACTGGAATCTCAGGCTGTCCGTGACCCATAGACAGTCTCTTTTATATTTTTTAATATATTAAAACCAATAGTAAGTAAACAATATGTCTTCAACGAGGTTTCTAAGAAAGAAAAGGGCCACAGCTGACAAAAAGGCTTGTCATAATGAACATATTTCTATGGAAATGTCCATGTGAATTTAGGGGTGTTTTGTAACGGATATGTATCTCCAATTATTATTCTGAAAGAATGTTTAAAGGGTTTATAATCATCTGTAGATGGAGGAGAGGGTGGACAAGATAAGCCCCTATGACACTGCTAGGCCATTTAAGATGGTAGTGTCATAGGGGCTCTTATTCTAGTACGAAGAAAAAAGTTACTTAATCTAGGTGATGCCGTTGCCTCTAGGCAGATATACGTTTATTTTTCCTTTGTAGAATCCATATTTCAATTGCACCGGAGCCAAGCAATACCCCCGAAACAATGAAGATCAGTCCAATGAAATGTGCAGGCACAATGGCTTCATTGAGGAAAAATGCTGCCCCTAACAAAGAGAATAGGGTGTTTAAGTTAAGAAAAATGGATGATTCGGCTGCGCCAACCTTACCAATGGCATAATTATAGCTCATGTGCCCGAGGGCAGTGGCAAAAATGGCGGAGAAAATAAAAGCTCCCCATATGGAGTTTGGTGCAGCTGCCAGTGAAGATAAGCCCTCGGGTTCCTTCCATAAGCTGATGGCAAAAAGAATAAAAGACCCGATCAGCATCATGTAGCCGGTTAGTAATCGTGGATCCATTGTTTTTGAGGCTTTATTGATAAGTATGAAACTTAATGCCTGTGAAAGTATGGAAAGTAAAATATCCACATCTCCCAGATTAATAGAATGAAGTCCTCCACTTCCTGCCATAACGGTAAAACTCACACCTAGGGCACCGCATATAAAGCCAAAAAGCCTGATTAAAGTGGGCTTTTTACGAAAGAATATCATGGTCAAGATGACAGTCAGAATTGGCCCCATGCCCAAAATCAGTCCAGCATTCGATGCAGAAGTCTTCGTCAATCCCTCAGCTAAAAAATAATGATGAAAAACGACACTCAAAAGTGCTCCTCCAAAAACGTAAAAAAGTTCACTTTTTTTTGGAAGGCGTATTAGTCCAAGAATGATAAGAATAAGAATTACTACAAGGGAAGCTGTAAAAATTCTCAAAGAGGTGATTGTTACGGGCTGTGTATTCGCAACTAAAATTTTAATAACTGAGACATTTAACCCCCACGTTATCATTATTCCTGTAAGTAAGATGTAAATTTTCAAAAAACTCATTCCAAAAAACAACCTTTCATACTTATTTAACAATTGATATATTATACAACTTTCTCCAAATTAATAGCAAAGAGTTAAATTTGATTGAAAGCTCATGGATGAAAATCAGAAACTCTTAATCATAAAAAAAGAGGGAAGGAATAAGTCCTTCCACTTACCGTATATGGTGTTTTTATCATAAATTTGGCTGAAAAATAATATTAAATAAAAATAAAATTATGAATTATCAAACTTTTATATTGTTTTTGGTAGGGTTTTCATTTACAATTTCCTTATGATTTACCAAACCGGTTTAGTATTTTACTAAATCGATTTAGCTAAGAAATGTAATGAAAGTGATATGATCAAATATTTTTGTTTTTATTTGTGATTGTTCGAAAGAAGGAGGTACTGTATTGTCATCAAAATATGGTGTTTTAACGCTCGGCGACGCCATGATTACGCTAAATCCGGAAGAGACAGGACCTTTAAGATTCGTTAACCGTTTTGAGCGAAAAGTAGGAGGCGCTGAACTGAATTTTGCGATTGGCTGTGCAAGGCTTGGCATGCGGGCAAAATGGATAAGCCGCTTAGGCAAGGATGAATTCGGTAAAGTTATATATAATTTCGCTCGTGGGGAAGGCGTGGACATGAGTGATGTTGCCTATGTAAATGGATATCCAACATCTCTTAACTTTAAAGAAATCCGGGAAGATGGTTCCGGAAAGACATTTTATTACCGTTATCAATCTCCCATTTTAACTTTAAAGCCGGGAGATATAACAGAGAAGATGTTTGAAGAGATTGATATAGTCCACCTTACTGGAGTATTTTTGGCTATAGATCCCAAAAATGTGGATATTGCCAAGAGGGTAATGGATATTGCAAAACAAAAAAATATACCTGTTTCATTTGATCCGAATATTCGCCTAAAGCTATGGTCCATCGAGGAAGCAAGATCAGTATATTATGATATTTTTCCATATGTTGATATTTTGCTTACAGGTTTGGATGAAATAAGATTGATCATCGGAACTGACTCTAAAGAATCTTTGGCGGAATTCGCAAAGGTGAATAATATTGATCAGCTTGTCATTAAGGACGGGAAACATGGTTCAAAACTATATACCAAAAATGATTGGCATGAAAAAGAAGCCTTCCCTGTTATACCTGTAGATACTGTTGGTGCGGGAGATGGTTATGATGCCGGTTATATTTACGGATATCTTCATGGCTTATCGATTGAAGAAAGATTGACATTCGCAAATGGTGTAGGAGCTCTTGTCACCACTGTTGCAGGGGACAATGAAGGATTACCATATTTGGATGAAGTAATGCCTTTCATACAGAATGAGGCTGTTATAGAAAGATAGATGACTGAAAGAAATGAGGGGGAAAAATGGCAACAGTAACGATACAAGCCGAGGAAGCAAAACGATTAGTCATACAACAGCTGACCAAAGTGGGTTTAAATGAAGAAAATGCCGGGAAAATCGCGGAAGTATTGGTTCATGCCGATCTCAGAAATGTCAATTCCCATGGTGTCTTGCGAACAGAGCATTATGTGAAGCGTTTACTGGCAGGGGGAATAAATCCCGATGCCCAGATTTCCTTCCAAAAGACAGGGCCCGTCACCGGTGTAGTTGATGGAGATGATGGATTTGGGCATGTGATTAGTGACGTGGCCATGGACCATGCAATCGAAATGGCTAGAGATCATGGCGTGGGCATGGTGACTGTTCATAATAGCAGCCATTGCGGGGCACTAAGCTATTTTGTTCAAAAAGCCGCTGATGCAAAGTTGATTGGCATTGCGATGTCACACACCGATAAAATTGTGGTCCCGTTCGGAGGAAAAACATCATTTCTTGGTACCAACCCAATCGCTTACGGAGTACCTGCCAAAACGAAGAAACCCTTTATTCTTGATATGGCAACATCCAATGTTGCGCTGGGGAAAATCCTCCAGGCACGCGAAGAAGGAAAGGAAATCCCTGAAGGATGGGGAGTGGATGAAAATGGAGCTAATGTCACAGACCCGAATAAAGTCGCTTCCCTTTCCACTTTCGGAGGCCCGAAAGGCTATGGTCTATCCGTAATTGTAGATGTGTTTTCTGGATTATTGGCCGGTGCGGCATTTGGCCCGCACATTGGAAAAATGTATGACGACCTTGATAAGAAACGGAAGCTTGGACATTATTTTTGTGTAATTAATCCTTCGTTCTTTACGGATACTGATATATTTTTAGAGCAAATGGATCAAATGATCGAAGAGCTGCAACAGGTTGAACCTGCTCCAGGGTTCGATCGCGTATATGTACCGGGTGAGATTGAACAAATCAATGAAGAAAAAAACCTGAAACAAGGTATTACGATAGCATCAAGTGTTTATGAATTTCTTACAAAGTAGGTGGAGAAATGAAAGCGGTTCAAGTACGGAAAGCTCATGAACTGATCATTCAAGAAGTGGAAAAACCTCGGATTTCAAACTCGACGGATGTCCTTGTAAAAGTAAAAAGAGTCGGGATTTGCGGATCGGATATGCATATTTACCATGGTACGAATCCTCTTGCTACGCTGCCGCGTGTCGTTGGGCATGAAGTAGCGGGAGAAGTTGTGGAGATAGGTCAAGGTGTCGCGGGCATAAAAGTGGGGGACCATGTTGTTATTGAGCCCATCAGTTACTGCGGGGAGTGTTACGCCTGCCGAAAAGGCCGCCAAAATGTTTGTGAAAAACTTTCCGTTTTTGGGGTACATGAAGATGGTGGGATGAGGGAATGGTTCGTCCTTCCGGAGAAACAATTACATGTTGTGGATTCCGCTTTAGCTTGGGAAGAAATAGTATTGGCTGAGCCATACACAATCGGCGCACAGGCCGTTTGGAGAGGTGAAGTGGAGGAAGGGGAAACAGTGCTTATCCAGGGAGCCGGGCCTATTGGAATTTGCATATTAAAGATGGCAAAGCTTCAAGGAGCATCAGTGATGATCACGGATTTAAGTGAAAAGCGTTTGGAATTCGCTAAAGAAAGCGGCGCCGATATCACCATCCATGCTGGAAAAGAAGATGTTCAAAAACGAGTGGAAGAATGGACGAAAGGCGAAGGGGCCAACGTTGTCATTGATGCAGTATGCTTACCGATGACATTCGAATTGTCTTTCGATGTCGTGTCAACGGCGGGGCGGATTGTCGTACTCGGTTTTGATGAACGTCCTTCATCGGTTTCCCAGCTACCAATCACAAAAAAGGAAGTATCGGTGAAAGGATCTAGATTGCAAACCAATCAGTTCCCAAAAGTGGTGAAACTTTTAAATGAAGGAAAACTCAGACATGAGGGTTTAGTTACCCATACATTTTCGCTTGATGATATCCAGGAAGCATTTAATTTTGTTGAAAATCATCCCGAACAAGTTCGAAAAGCGATCATCGTTTTTAATTAAGGGGGTAGGAGTTATGGATAAACATTCAATCATACATCGAATAACGGAAACGAAAGTTGTAGCTGTTATCCGGGGACAGTATGCAAAGGAGGCGGCACAACTTTCTAAAGCAGCTGTGGAAGGCGGTATTCAGGCAATCGAATTGACGTATACAACACCGGGAATTGAAGAAGCTTTCAAAGATCTGCAAAATACGGATGCACTATTAGGAGCAGGCTCGGTACTTGATTCTGAAACGGCTCGGCATGCGATTTTAGCTGGCGCCAATTTTATCGTCAGCCCCTATTTTGTCAATGGCGTAGCCGAACTTTGTAATCGATACGGCATTCCCTATATGCCTGGATGCATGACAATTAGAGAAATGGCTACATCATTGGAAGCAGGTTGTGATGTTTTGAAGTTATTTCCGGCAAATCATTTTGAACCTTCTTTCATCAAGTCGGTTAATGGTCCACTGCCCAATGTAAGGATCATGCCAACCGGAGGAATTAATTTGGATAACATGAAGGACTGGCTGAATGCAGGCGCGGTAGCAATCGGGATCGGCAGTGACTTGAACAAAGCATATCAAAATGGCGGATATGAAGCCGCAGTGGAATTAAGCCGAAAATACATGCAAAAAATTGCGGAATAATGGAGGTGCATGATGAACATTACATTTAGATGGTACGGGAAAGACAATGATACCGTTACACTGGAGCACATTAAACAGATTCCTGGAGTGAAAGGTATTGTCTGGGCACTTCACCAAAAACCTGTTGGTGAGGTATGGGAAAAAGAAGAAATTCAAGAAGAAATTGAGTATATCCAATCATTTGGTTTTCACACGGATGTCGTAGAAAGTGTAAATGTCCATGAATCGATTAAATTGGGTAATGAAGACCGCATGATATATATAGAGAAATACAAAGAGACGATCCGGAATCTTTCGGAAGCTGGAGTGAAGGTCATTTGTTATAACTTCATGCCGATCTTTGATTGGACTCGGACGGAAATGTTCCATCCTTTGGAAGATGGCTCAACTGCCCTGTTTTATGAAAAAGCGAAAGTGGATACTTTAGATCCTCAAGATTTAATTCGTACTGTAATGGAAGCTTCAGATTTAACTTTACCAGGTTGGGAACCAGAAAAGATGGATAGAATCTCTGAATTATTCGAAGCTTACAAAACTGTGGACGAAGAGCAGCTATGGGCGAATCTTGAAATATTCCTAAAAGAAATATTACCTGTTGCAGAGGCCTGCGGTATAAAAATGGCAATACACCCGGATGATCCGCCATGGTCCATTTTTGGCTTGCCAAGAATCATCACCGGTGAGTCGAGCTATGAAAAACTGATCTCGATTTCGGATTCACCATCGAATGCGTTTACCTTGTGTACAGGATCTATGGGGGCAAACCCTGAAAATGATATGGTCCAGGTGGCTAAAAAATATGCAGACCGTTCACCTTTCTCGCATATACGCAATGTGAAGATTTATGAAAATGGTGACTTTGTGGAAACATCCCATCATACCCAGGATGGATCGATCAATATACAGGGCGTCGTGGAAGAATTGAATAAGCAAAATTATACTGGTTATGTCAGACCGGATCATGGCCGCCATATATGGGGTGAAGTTTGCCGCCCAGGTTACGGTTTATATGACCGAGCATTGGGAATCATGTATTTGCTCGGATTATGGGATGCATATGAAGCTATTAAATTAGGTGAAAAATCATGATTCCCATTCATGAAAACTTATCGAACAGGGTGGCAGTTATCACTGGAGGCAGCGGTGTCTTATGTTCCAAAATGGCGGTGGAATTGGCCCGTCATGGTGTCAAGATAGCTATATTGAACAGAACGGCGGAAAAAGGGCAAGAAGTGGTCGAACACATTGAACAAACTGGGGGGACTGCGATTTCCATCGCGGCAGACGTTTTGGATAGAACCTCATTGGAAAATGCAAAAGGGAAAATAATAGAATCGTTCGGAAGAGTGGATCTATTAATAAATGGTGCGGGAGGCAATCACCCTGATGCGATTACAGCTCCAGAGAAATATGGGGAAGAAGCAGAAGGAAAATCCTTTTTTGAATTGGATGAAAATGGATTCTCTCAGGTTTTTGCCAGTAATTTCACCGGTACATTTTTGGCCAGTCAGGTTTTTGGGAAAGAGTTATTGCAAGTGGAAGCACCTGTTATCGTGAATGTATCTTCCATGAGCGCCTACGCTCCAATGACTAAAGTACCAGCATATAGCGCTGCCAAAGCTTCGATAAATAATTTTACCATGTGGATGGCTGTTCATTTTGCCGAAGAAGGTTTACGGGTGAATGCCATTGCTCCAGGATTCTTTTTGACGAAGCAAAATCGGGATCTTCTGCTTAATGAAGATGGCAGTCTGACGGCAAGATCTAATAAAATCATTACTTCAACACCCATGAAGCGCTTTGGGCAGCCTGAAGATTTACTTGGTACCTTGCTTTGGCTAGTTGATGAATCCTATTCGGGCTTTGTCACGGGAATTACGGTACCAGTCGATGGGGGCTTCATGGCATACTCCGGCGTGTGAATTCAGCTCCTATATATAGGCAAACAAGTGACCGTAAGTAAATTAGTTCCACTGTATGGGAAATTGACTTTTTTACTGCATCAGAAGGTGATTGTAAAGCTTTCCTTATTATAATAGAATATTCCTTATATATCGAAATCACACGACAGGGATGAATGAAATGAAAACCATTACAATTACTGATGTCGCCAATCACGCGAAAGTATCAAAAAGCACAGTTTCCCAATACCTGAATAAACGTTACGAATATATGAGTGAAAAAACCAGGAAAAAGATTGAAGAAACAATAGAAGAGTTAAACTATCAGCCTAATATAATAGCACGCAGTTTAAAACAAAAATCCACTTTTACCGTTGGGGTGGTGGTTGCCAATATCCTTCACACGTTTTCAACTCAGGTTATTAGAGCTATAGAAAACTACTTTTATGAACAAGGGTTCCATATTATCGTATGCAATGCAGATGACAATCCTGAAAAGGAAAAGAATTATATTGAAATGCTAAGAGCTAAACAAGTGGATGGGATCATCATATTCCCCACAGGGGACAACCTTGATTTATATCAACGTATGAAGAGTGATCATTTCCCGATTGTTTTCATGGATAGGACGATCGAAGAATTGGATATTGCAACAGTCATGCTCGATAATCACCTTGCTTCCAAGTTAGCGATCGACAGGTTTATTGAAAAGGGTTATAAAACCATTGCAATCATAACCACTTCAATAATACGCGATATCAGTCCTCGTATCGAACGGATCCAAGGGTACAAGGATTCACTCGCGACACATGGGATACCATTCAATGCTGAATACATTAAAACAGTGAACGCAGATGAAATTCCGGTTGCACTTTCAGAATTTTTCGAATTGGAAAAGCCGCCTCAAGCCATTTTGGCAGGAAATGATATCGTACTTAATGAAGTGTTGCGTTATATGAAACAGCACGAAATCAATATACCTGATGACATAGCGGTCATAGGGATCGATGATGTGCCCTATGCCAGTTTCTATACACCGACCATCACAACGGTAAATCAACCAGCCATTGAAATGGCCAACTTGGCAGCAGAGTTACTGCTTAGTCAAATCAATAAAATAGGAATAGAGGATACAAGCGTGCATCGCTTGAAACCGACTTTGCTTTCAAGGAATTCTTGCTAGACCGGATGTAAGAATTCCTGTGAAAAAGAAAGCGCTTTTTTACGGGAATTCTAAACCGATTTAGTTAAAGTTCATATAGGCTTTACTCTTGGTTATTAAATGGAAACGTTTCCAAAAATGCTGCTGCATTTATTGAAACGTATAGGGGGGTACTTTATGTTTTCAAATGGTAGAGGAATGGTCATCGTTTTCTTGTTCTTGGCAGGTGTAATAAATTATCTGGACCGATCTGCACTGTCCATTGCAGCTCCGTTCATCCAAGATGATTTATCCTTAACAGCAACACAGATGGGGATTATTTTTAGCAGCTTTTCAGTTGGTTATGCCATATTTAATTTCCTTGGAGGAATGGCGTCCGATAAATGGGGTGCAAAGATCACGCTCTTCGTGGCGATGATCGTTTGGTCTTTATTCAGTGGTGCACTTGTACTTGCTGTCGGTTTTGCAAGTATGATAATCATCCGCATACTGTTTGGGATGGGCGAAGGCCCTCTTTCTTCAACCATCAATAAAATGGTGAATAACTGGTTCCCAGCGAATCAGCGGGCATCTGTCGTTGGTTTGACGAATAGCGGGACGCCGCTTGGTGGCGCGATTGCAGGTCCTATAGTTGGATTTATTGCCATCTCATATGGATGGAGGGTTTCTTTCATTGCCATTATGGTGATTGGCCTGATATGGGCGATTTGCTGGTGGAAGTTCGTAAAAGAAAAACCAGAAGGGTCAAAAGAACAGAAACATACTGGGAAATCTTATGTAGCGGCAACATCGGAAGGAAAGGTGAAATTCACCTTTTATTTAAAACAAAAAACGGTTTTATTTACTGCTCTAGCCTTTTTTTCTTACAATTATATTCTCTTCTTTTTCTTAACTTGGTTCCCAAGCTATTTGGTGGATGCACGCGGCCTAAGTGTAGAAAATATGAGCATCATTACAGTGATTCCTTGGATTTTTGGATTCATCGGACTTGCTTTGGGTGGATTCGTGTCGGATTTCTTCTCTAAAAAATTCGCTCAAAAAGGTGTTTTATTCTCGCGTAAGCTCGTGCTTGTAACATGTTTGTTCTTATCGGCGGTATGTATCGGTTTTGCCGGACTTGTATCCACAACGGTCAGTGCGGTAACGCTTGTCGCACTTTCCGTCTTCTTCCTATATTTGACTGGTGCCATTTACTGGGCAATCGTCAACGATGTTGTCGACCCTGGTAATGTTGGATCTGTTGGAGGTTTTATGCATTTCTTGGCAAATACAGCAGGTATCATCGGACCGACGTTAACGGGGTATATTGTCGATACCTCAGGCACATACACAGTTGCATTCTTGCTTGCAGGAGGATTGGCCATCGTTGCATCGCTTGCAGTCATCCGTTTTGTAAGACCGATAGTAAAGCCTGTGTAATAGATTGTTAGAATGGAAGTGTCTCCCAAAGGAAATATCAAGGGAAGACACTTCCATTTTTCATGTTTACTAGGCATGCTTAGCGCATCCGATTTTCTTTTCGAAATGTTGCAGGTGTTTTTTCATTGTATTTTTTAAAGGTGCGAAAAAATTGGGGCATGCTTTCAAAACCACACATCTCAGCAATATGGGCAATGGTGTGATTCGTTTCCAGCAAAAGTTCCTTTGCCTTGATGATTCTTTTCGTATTTAAATATACTATTAATCCAATTCCAGTCGTTTCCTTAAAAACTCTGCTGAAATGAGCGGGACTGACCAAAGCTTTTTGTGCAAGTGTCGTCAAAGTCAATGCTTCATCGATATGTTCATTAATATAAATTAAAATATCTTTGATCCATTCTGAACGATAGCTATTGCCCTCTGGTATATCCACTTTGCCATTTATCCGGGTACGGTATAAATCAAGTATGATTTGATGAACGGTCAGCAAACAAGCATGCCTCGAGCCCATTGATTGGCTAGTGGTTTCTTGCAGGATGAGTTGTAGCTGTTCCTCCATCTTTTCTTGTTTATTTTTCGGCAATGATATTTTATAATTCTTACTCTTTTTTGTCAGGTCAAACAAATGTAAATATGAAAAAGAATCATCAACCATATCTTTATATATCAATGTGGGGCTGAAAAAGATAATGGTGGAGGTAACAGGGTCGTCCATATTGGGTAAAGCCCTATGAATTGTATTATTAGGGATCAGGAATACATCCCCTTGCTGCATATCATAAAACACATCACCAATAAAAAAGGTCCCCTTACCGTTATAAACATAAACAATTTCATAATAGTCATGCATATGATCGGACAATTCATTCTGGGGACTTTTCGTATCCTGATAGACAAAAGAAAATGGGAAGAGTAAATCATGATTTAATATATTATGAATTTTTTTCATTTCGTTCATCTCCTGAAAGTATAATACAACAAGAATGAGTATATTTATAGCAAAATATGCAATTTATATTTCAAAAATTGATGTTAAAATTAAAATAGATTTAAAAATTAAAAAAGTTCAAGCGAAAAATGAAAGGGCTTTCGGAATGGATTGGCGTTTGGTTTTGAACGTCTTCACTCATGAAAAGGAGGGGACAAAATGAATAAATTTGTTCAATTGCATTCAAATGATGATGTTGTTATTTCCTTGGAGGAGATTCATAAAGGACAGAGCCTCCATATTGAAACGGAAGACAGGGGAATGATCCATATCAAGGCAAGTGATGACATTCCTAAAGGGCATAAAATGTTAGTGAAACCGATAAAACGAGGGGAGGACGTAATCAAATTCGGATACTCGATCGGAAAAGCTAAAGAAGATATCTCAATTGGCGATTGGGTTCACACCCATAATCTAGCATCCGGTTTGCATGGTATATTGGATTATTCCTATCAACCTAGTAGTCAACATACAAAAGAGCCAAGTCAAGATCATACCTTCCAAGGATATATCCGTGAAAATGGGGAAGTGGGTATCCGGAATGAAATCTGGATCATCAACACGGTTGGTTGCATCAATAAAACATGTGAAATTCTCGCTAAAATGGGAAATGAGCAGTTTAAGGATCGACAAATCGATGGGATTCATCACTTTTCCCATCCATACGGCTGTTCTCAATTGGGAGATGATTTGACACATACACAGAAACTATTGGCTGCCTTGGCTCAACATCCAAATGCAGCAGGGGTTTTAGTTGTAGGGTTAGGATGTGAGAACAATCAAATCGAAGCATTTAAAGAGGTCATAGGCGAATTTCCTCCAAATCGCATTAAATTTTTAAAAGCCCAGGAGGTTCAAGATGAATTGGAGAGCGGCTTACGTTTAATGGGAGAATTAGTGGAATATGCCGAAGGATTCGTACGCAAGCCCGTACCGGTTTCAAAGCTGAAAATAGGCCTGAAATGCGGGGGTTCCGATGGTTTTTCAGGCATTACCGCTAATCCATTGGTTGGTGCGGTTTCCGACCTTATTGTAGAAAATGGCGGGACCACGATATTGACAGAGGTTCCAGAGATGTTTGGAGCGGAAACGATATTGATGAACAGGGCAAGAGATGAAGAAACCTTCAATAAAATCGTTGACCTTATTAATGATTTCAAACAGTATTTCATTCGCCATGATCAGGAAATTTATGAAAACCCTTCACCTGGAAACAAGGAAGGCGGCATAAGTACGCTGGAGGAAAAATCACTTGGGTGCACGCAAAAAGGCGGCCATGCCACTGTAGTGGATGTAAGCCCATATGGTGAAAGGGTAATGAAGCATGGTTTGAATTTAATCAATTCTCCGGGAAATGATTTGATTTCGGTGACGGCTTTGGCAGCAGCAGGTGCACATATCGTTCTGTTCACTACGGGAAGGGGAACACCATTTGGCGGACCGGTGCCAACCGTGAAAATAGCAACGAATTCAGATTTAGCCGATCGTAAAAAACACTGGATTGATTATAATGCAGGGCAGTTGATTGAAGGTCAAAAGATCGAGGAATTAAAAGACGGTTTATTCCAATACATTCTTGAACTTTCATCAGGTAAAAAGAAAACGAATAATGAAAAATTCGGTTATAGGGAGATAAGCATCTTTAAAGAAGGCGTCATTCTCTAACAGGTGTACATATCTATTAAGATACTAAAAAGGAGTGTTATTCAGTGAAAAGCATTGTTTGTGAACAACCTTTTGAATTTAAGATGATCGAGACGGAAAAACCGGTTCCAAACTCAGGCGAAGCTTTGGTTCGTGTGCGGCGAATAGGAATTTGCGGTACGGATATTCATGCCTATGGTGGTAATCAACCCTTTTTTAGCTATCCTCGTATACTTGGACATGAATTATCCGGTTATATTGAATCCATACCGGAGAATGAATCAGGGCTGAATGTAGGGGATCAAGTATCGATCATCCCCTATATGGAATGTGGAAAATGCCTGGCTTGCAGAAGTGGGAAAACGAACTGCTGTACGGATATGAAAGTTTTGGGTGTACATGCTGAAGGCGGCATGAGTGAGTGGATGACGGTTCCTTATAATCATTTGGTGAGAACAGAGGGTCTTACACTTGACCAATCCGCAATGATAGAGCCATTAAGTATAGGGGCTCACGCAGTTAGGCGCGCTGCTATTCAAATAGGGGAATTTGCACTGGTAATTGGAGCTGGTCCAATTGGCTTGGGAGTCATGGCATTCGCTAAAGAACAGGGTGCAAAGGTGATCGCAATGGATGTAAATGATGAACGCCTTGCTTTTGCTGGCCAATGGGCAAATGTCGATTATACGTTGAACGTTTTGGAGAATCCAATGGAGGAATTAGCCCAATTGACAAATGGAGATATGCCAAGCGTGGTATTTGATGCGACAGGTAATGCTAAGTCAATGATGGATTCATTTAAATATCCTGCTCACGGCGGAAGGTTGATTTATGTTGGGTTAGTTAAAGCGGATATTTCCTTTAATGATCCTGAATTCCACAGTAAAGAGCTTACATTAATGGGAAGCCGTAATGCAACAAGGGATGACTTTGATTATGTCGTGAAAACGCTGAAGAATGACAAGCTGGATATGGGCAGTTATATTACACACCGCACACATTTGGATGAAATGATCAATCAGTTTGAAGGGTGGTTAACTCCTGAAGCCAAAGTGATCAAGGCTATCGTCGAAATTTAAGCATTACGTATGCTGTCATAAGGGCAACCTCTTAAATCGCACTCCGAATTGGATATTTCAATAAGAAAGGTGTTCTTTGATCATGAACATAAATAAATGTCAGCTAAAGGGTCTGAGTAAAGCTACAAAAGCTGTCAAATATTCACATATGATGGATTTTCCCATAAAAGTATTGCAGATTGGGGAGGGGAATTTTCTTCGAGGCTTCTTTGATTGGATGATTCATGAATGTAATAAACAAGGTCATTTCATGGGAAGTATTGCAGTTACCCAGCCTCGCCGCGCCGGAAAAGGGAAAATAGAGGAAGTGAAGCGGCAAGATGGCCTGTATACATTAATGTTACGTGGTTTACACCAAGGGGAGAAAATGGAACATACAGAGATCATTTCCGTTTTTTCGAAGGTAATTGATCCATATGAAGATTGGGTGGAATTTTTAGCGTTATCGGAAAATCCTGAATTGGAATTTGTAGTTTCCAATACGACTGAAGCAGGGCTCAAATACCAGCTGATTCCTTTGGAAGAAGGAAAACCAATTGAATCCTTTCCAGGAAAACTGACTGCTTTTTTGTATCATCGTTATCTGCATTTCAACGGAGATGCGAAAAAAGGACTGATCATGCTGCCTTGCGAGCTTTTAGAGAGAAATGGTGATTCATTGAAGCAATGCGTTCTTAAGCATTGCAGGGATTGGGATTTACCAAAGCCATTCATGAAGTGGGTGGACCGGGACAACCTATTCCTAAACTCGCTTGTAGACCGTATCGTTACAGGATTCCCAGCCAGTGAGTCGGAAAAACTATTTTTGGAATGGGGATATAAGGATACTCTGCTAAATACGGCAGAACCCTACCATTTATGGGCTATTGAAGGTGACCCTTGTATTGAACAACGTCTTCCTTTACAACAATCAGGCTTAAATGTACGTTGGGTAAAAGATTTAACACCTTATCAAATGAGGAAGGTACGGATTCTTAATGGTTCTCATACCTTGATGGCACCTTTAGGCATGTTATCTGGAATGGAAGAAGTAAAACAGGCAATCGATCATCCGGAATTCAACCAATTTCTGAGCAATGCCATCGAAAAGGAAATAATTCCATCATTACCTTTTGATCAAAATGAGATGATGTTATATGGGGAAAGTGTTCTTGAGCGATTTAAGAATCCTTTTGTACATCACCTCCTGGCCGATATTTCGCTGAATAGCATTTCGAAGTTCAAGGTCCGTCTCCTGCCTACCTTAGAGGAATATCATAAGGCGCGTGGCAGGCTGCCTGACTGTATCGTACGAGGTTTTTCAGGCTTGATCCGATTTTATAAGGTTCACGAAGTGAAGGGTAGTTATATTGGTAAAAGCTTTGCGGGTAAAGTCTACGTCGTTAAAGATGATATAAAGACAATTGAATTTTTCAAGGAACAATGGCTTCGGTATGATAAGGGGGAAATCCCACTTAGACAATTGATAGAGGCTACCTTAAGAAATCAATATCTATGGGGGAAGGATTTGAGCGATATCACGAACCTAGGAAACGAATTATGTCGATATTTGGAAGGGATGATGGACTGAAATTATCGGTTGTTGATTAGGTAAAGTTCATGAATAACCTCCCAATCTCTTATATTATAGCCCGTCAGCGGTGAATGTTTGCACTTGAAAGATCAGAAAAGTGAAATGAACATATGTTTTCCAAAATGAATGTGCACTAACATTCCGTTATTTTTTACTTTATTTTATTTGTATTTTTGGTATAATTGATTAGTGATAAATTTTCTTGGTAGTTTCCTAATGGAAAGATATCAAAAGAATTACATATTCTTTATTCCCGTGAAGGGGAGTAGCGTCAGGGATAACCTGAAATAAAGTCGTCATTACGTGGGAATTCCACCGGCTTTATTGGCCTAATTCATTTAGTGCTTAGCGAGACCTTTGCCATTTATGGCAGAGGTCTCTTTATTTTTGTATAAAGGAGGAAAATGTATTGGATTTTTTATCAGGTGAATTTATTTCAGGACTTTTAGCGATCATTATGATAGATTTGGTTCTTGCTGGTGATAATGCGATCCTTATTGGATTGGCTGCAAGAAAGCTTCCAAAAGATCAGCAAAAAAAGGTGATAATATGGGGAGCTGTCGGGGCAATCGTGATAAGGATCATTGCAACGCTGCTGGTTGTCGTAATCTTAAAGGTGCCTGGACTGCATTTAATAGGGGGATTACTTCTGGTATGGATCGCTTATAAGCTCCTTATCGATGAAGAAGAACACGATTTGAAGCCTGCAGACTCCATGTGGGCTGCCATAAAAACCATTATTATTGCAGATGCTTTGATGGGATTGGATAATGTCCTAGCGGTTGCAGGAGCTTCTCATGGTAATTTCACTTTAGTGGTAATCGGTTTACTTGTATCCATTCCAGTAGTGATGTATGGAAGCACTTTGATCTTGAAACTGATTGAACGCTTCCCATTCATCATAATAATTGGTGCGGGAATTCTAGGCTGGACAGCTTCTAAAATGATTGTAGCTGAACCGTTCATGCACGACTACTTTGTCAATCCCTTCATCAAATATGGATTTGAAGCAATTGTCGTGATTGGAATCCTGGTTGCTGGAACTTCAAGACAGCAAAAGATAGAAAAAGAGAAAGCAAACAGCGATAAAATGCAAATTGAACGTAATGGATAATGGGGACCAAGAGACCTTTCGCAAATGAAAGGTCTCATCTTTTTGTCTAAGCCCGAATTGATATAAGTTACCAAAACAAGGAAAGGGTGTACCAAAGTACTGACTTTGGTACACCCTTTTGCAACTATTTAAGGAAACGATGATATCTTAATGCATGAAAAGAATATGATTAATCTTAAAAATTCCAGCTGCATTCCGATCACTATATCTATCTGGGCCAATCGATCCCTGTTTGATAAAGTGCGTATTTATTAGTTTAAGTTAATCCATACACTTTTAACTTCCGTATAATTATCCAATGCATAACTGCCCATTTCCCGACCGATTCCACTTTGTTTATAACCGCCAAATGGAGATGCTGCATCAAAGGCATTATAGCAGTTTACCCATACTGTACCTGCTTTTAATTCATTGGCCACATAATGGGCTTTTTTTACATCTTGTGTCCATAAACCAGCAGCCAATCCATATTCAGAGTTATTTGCACGGTTTATCACATCGTCCAAATCGTCAAAAGGCATGGCAGCTACAACAGGACCGAAAATTTCTTCTTTAGCGATTGTCATTTCATCTTCAACACCAGCAAATATTGTAGGTGCTACAAAATAACCCTCTCCTTGTCCGTAATTGCCCCCTGTAACCACTTCAGCTCCTTCAGATTTCCCTTTTTCGATATAACTGCCCACTCTTTCCAATTGTTCACTGGATACCAAAGGCCCTATCTGGGTAGATGGATCAAGACCGGCCCCTTGTTTAATATTTTTTGCGTGGGACACTAAGTCAGCTACTACGTTATCATAGGATTTCTTCTGAATGTACAGGCGGGAACCGGCACAGCAAACTTGTCCTTGATTAAACATGATGCCCATTAAAGCACCAGGAATGGCTTTACTCATATCTGCATCCGGTAATATGATATTAGGTGATTTCCCGCCTAATTCCAACGAGATTTTTTTCACGGTACCCGATGCTTGGCGCATGATCATTTTCCCTACTGAGGTTGAACCTGTAAACGCAATTTTATCGACATCAGGATGGTCTACAAGCGGTGATCCTGCTGTTTCACCAAATCCAGGTATCACATTAAGTACGCCAGGAGGAAAACCTGCTTCAAGCGCCAATTGCCCTAAATATAATGCTGAAAGCGGCGTTTGCTCCGCTGGTTTTAAAACGATCGTACATCCGGTTGCGAGGGCTGCACCTAATTTCCATGCTGCCATAAGTAGAGGGAAATTCCAAGGGATGATCTGTCCTACCACTCCAACTGCTTCATGACGGGTATAATTAAAGTAATTCCCTGCAACAGGTATTGTTTGACCTACTATTTTAGTGGTCCATCCAGCGTAATAACGGAAGTGTTCGATTGCAAGTGGGACGTCTGCATTTGTGGTTTCGCCAATTGGCTTACCGTTATCCAGGGTATCTAATTGTGCCAATGCCTCTTTATGATCCTCCATAAGATCAGCTAATTTATAAATGAGGCGACTGCGTTCCGCTGCACTCATTTTTTTCCAAGGACCGTTGTCGAAAGCCTTACGGGCTGCTTTGACTGCTTTATCTACATCTTCCGGACCTGCTTCACTCACGACCGCTAAAACTTTGCCGTTTGAAGGATCGAGGGTCTCAAAGGTTTTTCCTGAAGCAGCCTCCACCAATTCCCCATTAATCAAAAGCTTTTTAGTGCCCTTCAAGAATTCTTGCACTCGCGGATTAAGTTTAATAGTTTGTTCCATGTATAATACCCCTTTTCAAAGTAAAGTTTGATCATGTAAATCTGTTCGGACATGGCGTTGTCTTCAATTTATCTTTGGCTGATCTGTGGCATGCATGAATTTCTTCTGTCATTGGAATCTAAGGTTCTTATTTTTGGGATTATTTCCCTCCTCATCAAAAAGGAATCAATTTCTTGTCATGTAATTATGCAAGTCATATGCCAATAACAAAAAAACAATGAAATCAATCGAAGAGGAGCGAAGGAAGGCGCATAACTGTTCCAAAATGGAACAGTTATGTGTTCCAAAATGGAACAAAAAAGTATAATATTTGGCATAACTCAGTTTTCGTTTTGGTTAATATCTGAATTTTCTGTTATGATTAAATTATATGGATGAACCTTTAATGCTCTGAAACTGAAGAGAGCTTATAGTGACCTTAATGAAAAATTGAATCAAAATAACCGTTGCCTTTTATTGAATTTTACATATGGGAGGACTTATTCAATGTCTGTTAATATTAACGCAGGTAAAGAAACCATTCCGGCATTTATTCAAGAATCTTGGAAGCGGTGCCATTCAAAAGGTCTTCAGCCAAGCATGATGGATAAGGAAGATATGCTTGGCGAATTTGAGTTGGCTGAATATCACGATCAATACGCAGAACTCTTGTACCACTCTTCCCCCCTTTTAGAAGAAGTCTATAGTTCGATCAATGGCCTGGAGTCGATTTTATTACTTGCTGCTCCTGAAGGATATATCATCGAAACAGTTGGCGATCCAGCCTTCATACGGCATGCAGATAACGTTTCCCTCAGAAAAGGGGCCAATTGGCTAGAGGAAACAAAAGGGACAAATGCAATCGGAACGGCCATAGTAGAGAAAAAACCTGTATTGATTCACGGCAATCAACACTTTCATCAGGATAACCATTTCCTTACTTGTGCCGCTTCCCCCATTTATCACCCTGATGGGCATCTACTAGGTGTTTTGAACTTAAGCAGTCATCAACAGAATTATCATCCTTTTTCCATTAGTTTAGTTCAGAGGGTGGCTGATAGTATCAAACAGGCACTCCAATTGTCCCATACTCAGAAAAGGGAGAAAAACCTTTATTTTATATATGATCAATACCCTGATCCTCTAATTACCATCGATAAAGAGGGCAAAGTTACAAATCTCAATATTGCGGCGTCAAATATTATTGGCACATTGAAAAAACCGATATCGAATATAATATCAGGATTAGACCCACTTGTTTTAGGAAAAAGGATTTCAATAAAAGACCAGGAATTCGCAGTTCAAACCCTTGGTGAAAACATGGAACATCAATCCTCCGTGATCCTACGGTTAAAAAAACAAAAATTGAATAATGGTTTAACTAATCGATATCAATTTACCGATATGATCAGTAATGATCCACAAATGAATCAAACCATATCCATTGCTAAAAGAGCTGCAATGCTTGATATCAGCATACTAATTACTGGAGAAAGTGGAACGGGAAAAGAGCTGTTCGCTCAATCCATTCATGGGGCTAGCTTAAGAAGTGATAAACCGTTCATCGCGATCAACTGCAGCGCAATACCCGAAAACTTATTGGAAAGTGAGTTATTCGGGTATGAAAAGGGTGCCTATACTGGCGCAAAAAGCGGYGGAAATAAGGGGAAATTCGAAGCTGCTGATGGCGGAACCCTGTTTTTGGATGAAATCGGGGACATGCCGCTTTCAGCTCAAGCGACTCTGCTTCGCGTGCTTCAGGAACGATGTGTGACGCGTGTCGGCGGACATGCTTCCATTCCAATCGATGTAAGGATCATTGCCGCCACCAACAAAGACTTACAAAAAGAAATGGAAGCGGGAGAATTCCGTGCCGATCTATTTTTCCGACTGTGTGGATTATCATTAAAACTTCCAAATTTAAGGAGTCGTAAAGATTTATTACTGTTAGCAGAATACATTTTAGCTGAAATACCTTATAAGAATGAATATACCGAACTAACGGACGATGCTAAATCATTCATTTTGGAATATTCTTGGCCAGGAAATTTCCGCGAATTACAAAACGTGCTCGGCCAGGCTGTATTCCTAACTGATAATGGTCCGATTACAAGGGGCACGCTCAAGGCACTTTGCCCTGTTTCAACTACACTGGAAAAAAGGGCAGTTGCCGATCGGGAACCAAGAAACTTTCAAGAACATGAAACCCAACTTATTAGAAAAGCGTTGGAAAGAACAAATGGAAATATTAGTACTGCCGCAAAACAACTTGACATCGGCCGAAATACACTTTATAGAAAAATGGGAAAGTACGGAATTGCCTTTCAAAAGTAAGAGTTTCATAGGATATAAAAAGCGGGAATAAAGTGGTTCCCTTTTATTGCCACTTTCTGCCCCCGCCTGATTTGTTGGTTCTTTGTTATCGCAAGCACTACCAAAACAAGCTACATTTCAACCTCAAAAACAATAATTTATGAAGTGCAGAAAATCAAAATCTCATATAGAATGATGTTATTGATATAGTATCTAAAATTCCGCAAGGGGATGTGGTGGTCAAAAGTATGGAATTGTCATTTGAACATATGAAGTATAAAAATGTATTGATTCAATATCTGGAAGAAAATGAATCTTTGTTTTTAAATGAATGGAACAAGACCATTAAAATCGATGAAATAGACCCCTACAAAGAAAGAATTAAAGAAAATGGATATGGCATGTACTCGCTGGTCATCCAAACGTTTAAGGAGGCATTGTTTGAAGATGTGTTGATTAAATTAGCTTACCAGGTTGCGAAAGAACGCCTTGAAGCCAATATCAACATCGGGGACTTTCTATATAATATTAATTTAGGGCGAAATATCATAATCAGGAATGTTTTTGGTGCCAATATCCCCATTTATTATATGCAGAAATTCATTAATGAAATCAATTTGCACTTTGATACGTTCAGCTATCATGCCGTAACGAGATATACGAATCTTACAAATGAAGTGATTGAGGAAAAAAAGTCTTATATCAGTGAAAACCATAAAGATAAATTAGCGGTACTGGGACAGATATCATCAAGCTTTGTACATGAGTTCCGAAACCCGCTTACAGCTATCATGGGGTTCAATAAATTATTGAAGAGGGAGAATCCAGGCTTAAAGTATTTGGATATCATTGATTATGAATTAAATCAGTTGAATTTCAGGATAACCCAATTCCTGCACACCTCTAAATCTGATTTTAATGAGGAACAACGAGAAGAAATTTCCGTGTTAAAGTTAATTGAAGAAATACAAGAACTGACATACGCGAATATTGTGGATGCCAGCGTAAATGTGGAATTAGATATTTATCCAAACTTAGTCATGACAGCGAACAAGGATGGGTTGAAACAAGTGTTCTTGAATCTTTTTATAAATTCCATTGATGCATTAAAGGATAAGGAACACCCTAGAATTTTGAAGATAGACTCTTTAATTGAGGCGAATGAGAAAATAATTCGAATTTCTAATAATGGACCGGCCATTGCCAGTGAATTGATCGAATCAATTTTTGAGCCCTTTGTCACAACAAAAGAGTTAGGAACGGGAATTGGATTATATGTATGTAAAAAGATCATTGAAAGGAATGATGGGTATATGAATTGTGTCTCTAATGAAAATTTAACCACATTCAGCATCCATTTCCCAGATTTGTCATAATTCAATGGTGTTTGATTATGTTTTTATTTTTTTCATATATACATTTACTGCTGCAATAAGTTTTTTGAACTTGTGATTGGTGTAACGACCGAACGTTTACACGTTTCGGATGAGTACTGGAAAATACTTATATGATACTTAATTCGAAACACAAATGCCCTTATCTAATTACTTTTAATAATAAGGTTCTTCTATTTCTATTATTATTTAATACATAATCTATAATTATATCGTTAAATACGAAAAAGAGCTGTAATCAACAATTATGAAAATATCATTATAAATTAAGTGGAAAATGCCTACATTCTCTAAACTTTGAGTGTAGGCTTCTTTTTTTCTAGATATCATTAATTATTAGAAATTTTTAATTTTTTTAGGAAAAAAGATGTGATTCGTTTGTGAATTAAAAAGTAAGAATAATTAATAAATGATTCGTTTTTTTTCTTTTCGATTCAGTAATGAATCGAATCTATGGATATGAACAATCCAAATCCTTATAAACTTATAAACATTTTTTGGCATGGATATTGCTACTATAAATATGATTACAAATTTTTAGTAAGAGGGGATGTTTATTGAGAAAGAGAGTCAGGTATAGATGAATTTGGTGGAATCAGATACATAACCAATTATTCTTTAAAGTCAGCAATTTTCATGTGAAGTGTCCATAAGTTCTATACATATCAACCAAATGTTTTTTTATTACTTCTTTGATAAAGGTTCTCAAGTTTTTGTTTTGTTCTGCAGTCTTTCAAGAAAGGGATGGATCACCATTAAAGAAACTAAAAGTCTAAATAAAGTTCTTTCTAAGGTAGATATATTATTTTTGGCATTCGGAGCCATGATTGGTTGGGGTTGGGTAGTATTATCAGGTACTTGGATTGAATCAGCAGGTACACTTGGAGCGATGATAGCATTTTTAATAGGTGGAGTATTGGTCACTTTTGTAGGTCTGACCTATGCAGAATTAGCTTCAGCCATGCCCGCTGCTGGAGGTGCCCTATCTTATGTATTAAGGGGCGTCGGTCCTAAAGCTGCATTTGTAGCATCATGGGCCCTCGCATTAGGGTATATATCTGTGGTTGCTTTTGAAGCGGTTGCATTGCCAACTGTCATTGAATATGTATTTCCAAATTATAAGGTAGGACTCATGTATTCTATTACTGGATATGATGTGTATTTAACATGGGTGCTTGTTGGGGTAATAGGTTCCATATTAGTTACACTGATTAATTATTTTGGTGTGAAATCGGCAGCCATTCTCCAAATGGTTTTAACCATCGTAATAGGTCTCATTGGTTTAATGTTAATCTTTGGTGCTGGATTCACTAGTGATTTGGGAGATGCGAAACCACTATTTTTGGATGGCACAGTAGGAATCATAACTGTACTGATCATGACTCCATTCATGTTTGTGGGTTTTGATGTAATACCTCAAACAGCTGAAGAAATGAATGTTGAGCCGAAGTTAATTGGGAAAATTCTTATATTTTCAGTAAGTCTTGCCGTTATCTGGTATATTGCCATTATATACGCGGTAGGAGTATCTTTAGATAAAAGTATATTAGCAATTTCCGTATTACCAACGGCAGATGCAATGGCCAAAGTCTATGGATCGAGCATTTTTGCAACCATCTTGATTATAGGTGGTGTTGCAGGTATTTTGACGAGCTGGAATGCATTTATCATTGGCGGCAGCCGAGTTCTCTATTCAATGGCGGAAAAAAAGATGATTCCAGCTTGGTTTGGTAAATTACATCCGAAAACAAATACGCCTACTAATGCTGTTTTGTTTATAGGTGCTTTATCCATGATTAGTCCATTATTAGGGAGACCTATGTTAGTTTGGTTGGTGGATGCTGGCGGACTGGCTATTGTATTGGCATATTTATTCGTAGCTATCGCATTTGTTCAATTGAGAAAAAATGCTCCTGAGATGGTAAGACCTTTCCGTGCTGGAAAATCAAATATTGTGGGCTGGATCGCGTTGATTCTTAGCATAGGATTTATTGCCTTATACTTACCAGGTATGCCAGCGGCTTTAATTTGGCCTTATGAATGGCTGATTTTTGCAGGCTGGTGGGCAATTGGTTTTCTCCTCATGTTCAAAATGAGAAAAAATTATAGTTCTGGAGAAATGAAGTACAACGCAGCCCATTTGCCAATGGATGAGGTAAAAGAAGGGTGAAAGGAAAGAATTGATCTGAGCCACTTTTGGCGAACCATATGCCATAAAGATGGATTATTCTTATTAAAGGGCTGCTCTTAGTGAGCAGCCTTTTTCGCTAGGTCCAAAAGGATGGTAATTATACCGAAGAAAAACTTGTTGGAAATTTGGATATAAACGGTTTTCTATCACTTCATTTCTGGCTGATTTTTAGTGCAGACGGTGATTATGATACTCATTCATTTGCAACTTTGAAATCCTTTGCTAGAATATAATCTATAGAAAAGATTAGGAGTGGTTACTGTGGCTGAAACTCCAGCTGAAGATTTGATTCATTATATCGCACCAAAAGGAGAGTATATCCCTTTTTTAGATGATACGGACTATATCGCTAAAGGATTGGAATGGAAATTATTCACTGCCCGTTCGGTAAAAAGGGAACTATTATATAAAAGCGGTAGCTTTCAAGGAAAAGTCAAATTAGCAGGGTATGAACAATATGGCAACGGTCTTGACACGGTAGTCGTTGAATTTGAAAATGGTAAGCTTAGTTGCATTCACCCTTCCTATTTAAAGGAAATGCAAAGTTCCAGTTTCGGAAAAGAGTTGTTGAGTGGACCGGTTTCCGAAACATCCGCAGTACCAAGTGAAAAGGAACAGGTAATAGATGCTCCAATAACGGAAACTTCCGATCAGCTAAGTGAAGAACCAAAAAAGGCAAAAACCAAAAGTAAAAGGACGACAGCAAAACCTAAATTGGAGTTACCTGGAGAAAAAGTTCATTTCACTGCAACCGTCAAGGAGTTCACGGCGAAAATGAACCATTTCACTGGTGAAGAAGATGAAGTCATACTCTTGGAGAATGTCAAAGTGACAACGGAACCCGAACTTACAATCGGTGATGCATGGTGTGGATATAGCAAGACATTAAAAAAAGCTGAGCTCGAAGAAGGGGACGAAATCGAATTTGATGGAAAAGTGGTCGATAAAAAATACAATAAAGAAATACGATATAAAGTAAATAATCCATCAAAGTTAGTGAAAAAGGGGATGGACGCTTAAAATGCATGAAGTTATACAAAAAAGGGAGTAAGCCGCTGCGAGGCTGCTGAAAAACTCACGTTTTTCTAACTAGTACGGTAAATCAAATTAAAAAAAGACGATTCTCATTCGGTACTTGAATGGAAATCGTCTTTTTTTGCTTCTGTTTGTCACTTTTTTAGGCCATTAATTTCAATATTCTTTTCAAGTTAACGGTGAAAATAGCCATTGCTC
>NZ_JBFUHM010000030.1:0-60818 GCF_056402395.1 Peribacillus sp. P4_B1 | reverse complement strand
TCTTGCTGTTGCCTATCATACCTCAGGAAGGGAAATCTTTTGGCATTACAAAAATAAACGGGAAAATATGGTGAGGGATTATGGGATTGCCAAAAAAACATCGGAATTGACTGGGTATGAACTGACCTTTCCGGAAAAAGAAGCGGTAGGAAGTGGATTTACGGATTGGTTCATAACTGAATTCCACCGCCCGGGAATGACAATCGAACTTAGTTATTTAGTGGATGAAACCAATCCTCCATTGAGTGTATTTCCTGAGGAATGGAAAAGGAATCGATCAGTTGGAATCATGCTTGTTAAAGAAGCGATGCAGCTGCATAACAAATGAACAATCTTACATAATAATATTAAGAGGAAAATATGAGGAGGAAGAATTTTGAAAAAAGTCATCGTGATGTTAATGGGGATTTTTTTGATTATACAAGCAGGGTCCATTTCAACACAGGCCCAAAAACCCGATTACGAAAAATACGGAAAGATTGCGATTGCCGTAGTGCAGGCAGATTATCCTGAAGTTGAGGTTACCGATTACGAATATAAGGGTAGGAAAACTATAGCGGAAAATCTTGTCGAAGATGCTTTCATCTTTTTAGTCGCGGATAAGGGAAATGAGTTCAATGTTATCGTGACCGTACAACATGATTTGAAAAATGAAAAATTACTTAGTTTAAAGGTCACTGAGCAAAAAAGAAAGTAAATTCAGAACAAAAATAAAAGGTTTGAATTTTAGCCAACATCTTCACCTCGAGAAGATGTTTTTTTCTGATTTCTTTAAAGGATTGTCCGGGAAATGGTGGATATCGGATTAGTTGCCACAGTGAAGTGATACCTATCCATTCCTTGATATCCGCTGCCATGAAGTTTTCATTGCATTTATGAGCAGCTAACCAGTATAGTTAGTATCAGATTGAAACAATAAGCTTGATTGTAGGGGTATTAGAAAATGAGAAAGTTTAAGAAAGTTTATGTAGAAATTACAAATATATGTAACTTGAAGTGTAATTTTTGTCCAAGCTCCAGCTTGCAAAGGACTCTTAAATTCATGGATCCTGAAGGGTTTACACATGTAATCGAGAAAATCAAACCGCACACCGATCACATTTATTTTCATCTGATGGGTGAACCCTTTTTAAATAAAAATTTGGGTACATTCTTGGATATCAGTGCAGAAAATGGCCTAAAGGTGAATATAACAACGAACGGTACTTTGATTCAAAAGGTCAAAGAAAAGCTGCTCTCCAAAAAAGCCCTTCGTCAGGTGAATATTTCACTTCATAGCTTCGAGGCAAACGATACGAGCAATAGTCTCGACTCATATGTCAGTAATATTGCCGATTTCATAAATGAGGCAAATGAAAAAAGTGAAATGATTTGTGCCATTCGTTTATGGAATATGGATACGGATGAACTAAAAGCGAGTAATGGCCTGAACGACGATATTCTCAGCATGTTGGAGGAGAAGCTTTCATTGGACATTCGTTTAAGTGAAGCTCTTCAGCAGAAGAATAATATTAAATTGAAGGACCGTGTTTATATAAACATGGCTGAAAAATTCGAGTGGCCAGAATTGGACCGTGACATTATCGATGAGAATATTTTCTGCTATGCTCTTAGAGATCAGTTAGGCATTTTGGTGGATGGTACAGTCGTACCTTGTTGTTTGGATAGTGAAGGGAAAATTCCACTGGGGAATATATTTGAAACGTCACTTGAAGATATTTTAAATGGTGAACGGGCTAAAAATATGTATGATGGTTTTTCAAGAAGATGTGCAGTTGAAGAATTATGTAAACGATGTGGCTATGCAAAGCGTCATAAAAAATAAATAAAGATAAGGAAACCATGGAGTTCATCTTCGTGGTTTTTTGTAATTGAGGTACATTGACATTTCTTTTTATTAAAAATTCTGAATATTATTGTTTTATTAAAAGTCCCATGATAAAATACTCTTTATTATTGATGAAGTAAAAACTTCATATTGTCATATTAGAAGTTTTGGATTCATATCTTGCTTCAGAGGGGATTTTTTATGGAATTACAGCAAAAAGTTAAAGAAGTATTCCCTGGTTTATCAACTGGCCAAAAAAAGGTAGCAAAATACTTGTTAGTACATTCACATACATTTGCAGTCACTTCAGCTCAAAAGCTCGGGAATGATATAGGTGTGAGTGAAACGACCATCATCCGCTTTTGTTATTCATTGGGGTTAAGTGGATTTGCGGAACTTCAAAAACTTATTCGAAATCAGTTGATATTCGAGAGCAGCAGTTTGAATGAATATCATTCTTCAAAACTTGAAGCTGCGAATCAACCAAACTTCATGGCTCAAGTGATGGGGCAGGATATCGTCAGTATCGAAAAGACAATCAAAAATTTATCAAATGAAGATTTTTCTAAAACAGTTGATAAATTGGCGGCAGCCGACAATGTTTTGATATCCGGACATCGGTTATCATTTTCTGCGGCACATTGGTTAACCTTTACACTGAGGCTTGTGAGGGAGGAGGTCCATTTATATAGGCCGGATACTGATGATATTTTTTTACTGATGAATAAAATGACTGAAAATTCCGTCTTTGTAGCCATTTCATTTCACCGTTATGTGAAAGAAACTGTGAAAATTACGGAAATGGCTAAACAAGCGGGTGCATTTGTAATTGGCGTATCGGATTCTGAATTGGCTCCGATTGCTGACTACACTGACATTTTATTGCCTATTTCAACACCTAGGACTTCCACTATCGATACGGCACCGGTTTTATTTTCATTATTGAATAGTATAGTAGCTGGTGTATCGATTAAAGATGAACAGGGTTTTAAAAAAAGAAAGGCTATATATGATGCGTTCAATCAAGACGAATATTTCTTTTGAAATTAAGTCATAAGTCAAGCCAATTAAGCCGGTAGTTAAGGGGGAGACAGAAATGGATATCAAACTAACAATCGAAAAATTAAGGCCGCGTATCATCGATATCTTCGACCAGTTACACGCAAATCCTGAAACGAGTTGGAATGAAGTGAGTACGACAGCATTCATTTCCAATATTTTAATGGAAAATCAATGCAAGGTAAAATCATTCGAAGACTGTACAGGAGTGATTGGGGAAATCGGGGATGGGAATTTCACAGTCGGGTTACGATCGGATATCGATGCACTTTGGCAGGAGGTGCATGGGACGTTTCAGGCCAATCATTCATGTGGACACGATGGGCATATGACCTTGGCGCTTGGAGTTTTCCTGGTATTGAAGGAAATGGACTTTCGACCAAGAGGTAAGCTGAAATTCATTTTTCAGCCTGCTGAAGAGAAAGGTACGGGCGCCTTGAAGATGATTGAAGAGAAAGTTTTGGATGATGTCGATTTCCTTTATGGAGTGCACTTAAGGCCAGTTGAGGAAGTGAAGGATGGGCAGGCGGCTCCAGCCATTGTCCATGGGGCTGCCCAGTTCATTAAAGGAGAAATAGCGGGGACGGATGCGCATGGAGCCAGACCGCATCAAGGGCAAAATGCCATCGAGATAGGAGCAGCATTCGTCACTTTATTAAATGGTATCCATCTCAATCCGTCCATCCCTTATTCAGTAAAAATGACGCAGTTTTTTGCTGGGGGCGAAAGTTCCAATATCATCCCAGGGAGAGCCACTTTCTCATTGGATTTAAGGGCTCAGGATAATGCTGTCATGGAAGAGCTCACCAAAAAGGTGGAAAAAGTTGCCGAATCCTTGGCCATTGTCCATGGAGTTGAAATGAAACTCGAACCGGGAACCAACGTTGCTGCAGCAATCGTGAACGAACAAGCCCAGGAAATAATGGCTGAAGCGATAGCCGATACACTCGGAGAAGAAAATCTGGTAGCGCCTGTCATTACAACTGGAGGAGAGGATTTTCATTTTTATACGCTGAAAAGACCCAAGCTCAAAGCGACGATGCTTGGGTTGGGATGTAATTTGACACCAGGGCTCCATCATCCGAACATGACGTTCAACAAAGATGCTTTGTTATCGGGAATTGAAATCCTGACTAAGGCCATCATATTCACTTTCGAGAAATATGGCGAGGGGGGACACCTACATGACTGATGAATTAATCATTAAATCCCTAACAACACTAGAGGACTTACAAGAAGTGCAGCGTCTTGAAATCCTTGTATGGGGCATGGATTGCGTTCCTACCCATCAGACGATTACCGCAGTCAAAAACGGAGGGCTTGTTTTAGGCGGTTACCTCAATGACCAGTTAGTTGGATTTCAATACAGTTTCCCGGGATTCAAGGATGGAAGGGTGTTTCTTTGTTCACATATGTTAGCCATCCATCCGGCTCATCAAAAGAAGGGCTACGGCAGATTACTTAAACTGGCACAAAAAGAAGAAGCGCTCAAAAAAGGCTACAATCTAATTACATGGACATATGATCCATTGGAAAGTGTGAACGCAAACTTGAATATCGGTAAACTAAAAGCGGTTTGTTCAACATATATGGAAGATTGTTATGGAAATATGAAGGATACCCTCAATGAAGGATTGTCCACTGATCGTTTCATGGTGGAATGGAATATAGGGCAGGGAGCAAAGGAAGAGACACCGCTTCCTGATAAAGCCATACACATCGTAACGACAGAAATGAATGACCAAGGCTTTCCTTACATCAAGGATTATCATTTGGAAACCAATGCCGACGTGATCGCCATTCCCATTCCGACAGATATTCAAAAAATCAAAAAAGATGATCTCCGCCTTGCGATTGATTGGCGGTTAAAAACCGGTGAATTATTCAAAGCTTTTTTTGCCAAAGGATATGTTGCAGCCGGGATCGAACGGGAACAAGGTGAAACCATTCAAAACTATTTATTAAAAAAACAAGAATAAGAGGGGAATCGGGATGAAAATAACAGAAGTGCGTTTACGTCATTTAAATATGGATTTGGTAGCTCCCTTTACAACAAGTTTTGGAACATTTGTAGATAAGGAATTCATACTTGTAGAAGTGAAAAATGAAGAGGGGCTTTCGGGCTGGGCTGAATCTGTGGCGTTTTCAGCACCTTGGTATAACGAAGAAACCATAAAAACCAATTGGACCATGCTGGAGGATTTCCTGATTCCGCTTGTATTGAATAAAGAAATAGAGCATCCTCGTGATGTATCGGATATGTTCTCGCATATTCGCAAAAATAATATGGCAAAATCGGCAATCGAGGGGGCCATCTGGGATTTATATGCGAAAGAAAAGAATATTCCATTAAGTATGGCTTTAGGCGGGGAACTAAAAAAAATCGATGTTGGAATCAGCATCGGCATCCAAAAAACGGTACCTGAATTACTGGCGAAGATAGAAGCTGGATTGAGAGATGGGTATAAAAGAATCAAAATCAAAATACAACCAGGATGGGATGTAGATGTAATCAGGGAAGTACGCAGTCGATATCCCGATGTTCCGATCATGGCGGATGCAAACTCCGCTTACCGGCTGAAAGACATCGAATTACTGAAACAACTTGATCAATTTGATTTAATGATGATCGAGCAGCCCTTGTCATCAGACGATATTGTCGATCATGCCACATTACAGGCAGAAATCAAAACACCGATTTGCTTGGATGAAAGTATACATTCCGTGGAAGATGCAAGAAAAGCCCTTGAATTGGGAAGCTGTAAAATCATTAATATTAAGATCGGCAGGGTTGGCGGTTTAACGGAAGCAATGAAAATACATGAATTATGTAAAGAAAGAAATGTTCCGGTTTGGTGCGGAGGCATGTTGGAATCCGGTGTGGGGCGTGCCCATAATATCGCATTGACAACACTTGATAACTTCACGATGCCTGGTGATACGGCAGCATCCGCGAATTATTGGCATAAGGACATCATTCAACCAGAGGTTACAGTGGAAGATGGAGTCATAACTGTGCCAAAGGCGGCAGGCATTGGCTATGAAGTCAATTACGCTGCGGTCGATGAATTCACTTCCCATTGTAAAAGATATACCAAATGATAAATGACCAAGAGTTGGAATAATGGCTCTACCCAGCTTCATGGGCGATGGATCGTTAACATTACTGAAGCTGGGAAGCTATTACGGATCAGGGATTGTGATGAACGGGAAGACATTTCATTTAATCGAAGTTATCAGAATAATCTTTTAATTAGGGCGGTGGTCTGATATGAAAAACAGTGTAAATCTTGCAGGGGCATATATTGGAATCATCATTGGAGCAGGCTTTGCTTCAGGACAAGAAGTATTACAATTCTTCACTAGCTTTGGAATCTACAGTGTATTGGGAATTGTGGTTGCGACAGCTTTATTCGCGTTCTTAGGCATGCAGGTTACGCAATTGGGGAGCACTTTGCAAACGCGCTCCCATAAAAGCATCATCGAACATATTTGTGGCCGCTATTTAGGCAGGGTGGTCGATGTTATTATCACATTTTTCTTGTTTGGCGTTACTGTCATCATGATTGCTGGTTCCGGAACGATTTTTGAAGAACAATTCGGGATTCCCAGTATAGTTGGTGCAATTGTCATGGCAGTGCTGACGATTGGCACGCTCTTACTTAATGTTAATAAAATAATGTCCATCATTAGTGCCGTCACACCGTTTTTATTTGTTATCATGATCATTATTTCAGGTTATTCATTTTTCACATCCGATCTAAGTTTCAATGAAATCATTTCATCTTCAAGTAAAGGAAATGCTGCAACCGGAAACTGGATAATGGGTTCATTACTTTATGTTTCATATAATATGACTGCCGGAATTGCCATGCTAGCCGTAATGGGAGGCACCTTCAAGAATAAGAAGGAGGCTGGTATTGGAGGAATTCTGGGAGGTATCGGATTGGGAATCTTGCTATTGTTAATCAATTTGGGGATGATGTCCGACTTGAAGGGTATAGAAGGCTCAGGAATGCCTACCCTTCATTTAGCGAATCAGATTTCTCCATGGTTGGGATATATCCTATCAATCATCCTTTTAGGAATGATTTATAATACCGCTGTCGGGATGCTGTATGCATTCACAGCCAGGTTGGTTCCTGCCGAAACGAGACGCTTTAAAATATCCGTGATAATGGTAGGGATCCTCGCCTTCCTTGCAAGTTTCGTTGGCTTCATAAAATTGGTTGGAACGGTATACCCCGTCACAGGATATTTAGGCTTTGTAATCATTGCAGCGCTTATCATTTCCTGGATTCGGTCAAAAGCGAAAAAGGGGGCAGTGAATACGGAATTCGCAAAATTTTAATAGAGTAGGGAAATTAAGATCGAGTACAGAACTGCATGAATCATTTGAACAGACATCTTCTTCATGGAGGTGTTTTTTTATTATCGAGGATCTTTACTCATGATCACGGCATTTTTCCTCCTTTTTTTCATACATTAGTTTAAAGGCGGAAGACAAGGGGGATATCGGATGAATGGAGCGGAGCAAAAGGCTCTGGAATATGCCATTAGTGAAATTACAGAAATAGCAACTGGATTCGGGTTGGATTTTTACCCGATGCGTTATGAAATTTGCCCATCAGAAATCATTTATACATTTGGTGCCTATGGGATGCCGACCCGTTTTTCTCATTGGAGCTTTGGGAAGCAGTTTCATAAAATGAAGCTGCAGTATGACTTTGGATTAAGTAAGATCTATGAACTGGTCATTAACTCTAATCCTTGTTACGCTTTTCTGCTGGACTCCAATTCACTAGTACAAAATAAATTGATTGTCGCCCACGTTTTGGCCCATTGTGATTTTTTTAAGAATAATGTACGTTTCAATAATACTAAGAGAGATATGGTGGAAAGTATGTCGGCAACGGCAGAAAGAATCCGTGAATATGAAATCCTGCATGGCAAAAAGGAAGTGGAAACTTTCCTTGATGCACTTTTAGCCATTGAAGAACATATCGATCCGTCGCTGATGAGACCGAAGCTTGCCTGGACGATGGAAGATGAGGAAGAAGAAGAGGAAGCAAAACCTACAGCCACACAATACGATGATTTATGGAATCTTGATAATAAGGATAAACCGAAGAAATCCAACATTAAAAAAAGAAAAAAATTCCCGCCAAGGCCAGAAAAGGATATTATGCTTTTCATTGAACAGTACAGCAGGGACCTATCCGATTGGCAACGGGATATCATGACGATGATCAGGGAAGAGATGCTTTATTTCTGGCCGCAGCTGGAAACGAAAATCATGAATGAAGGCTGGGCATCCTACTGGCATCAACGCATAATTCGTGAATTGGATTTATCCTCAGGGGAAGCCATTGAGTTCGCAAAACTGAACGCAGGTGTCGTTCAGCCATCAAAGACCAGCATAAATCCTTATTATCTCGGATTGAAAGTGCTTGAAGATATTGAAGAACGCTATGATAATCCAACCGAAGAAATGATCAAGCTGGGTGTCAAGCCTGGATCTGGCCGGGAAAAGATGTTCGAAGTCAGGGAAATCGAATCGGATATTTCCTTTCTCCGCAATTATTTGACCAAAGACCTGGTCATGCGGGAGGATATGTATTTATTCCAAAAGCAGGGCAAGGATTACAAAATCGTCGATAAGGCATGGGAACAGGTTCGTGATCAACTCGTCAGTATGAGGGTTAACGGCGGATTCCCCTATATCACAGTAAATGATGGAGACTACATGCGTAATGGGGAACTTTACCTAAAACATTGGTATGAAGATATTGAACTGGATCTGAAATATCTCGAAAAAGTCATGCCATATATCCATCAGCTTTGGGGCCGCTCCGTGCATATGGAATCAGTCATGGAAGGAAAAGAAGTCATGTTTTCCTATGATGGAAAAAGTATTCACAGGAAATATTTATAAACAAAAAACTGCCGGTAACTCGGCAGTTTTTTTGTTTCGTATGATTCCTTCACGAATTGTCATACCCTCCAACTTCTCCTTTCGCTCTCCATAAACGATACTTTCTTAACAAAAATTCTATATTTGATTAACTGCTATTCGCTGAGCAAGAAGGGGACGTTTTTGGGTAGTCAAACCAGAGTAAAGTTATATTAAATAAGATGTATAGTTTTTACTTGAGTATATAAGAATATGCTTATATAATGATGAAGAATTGATTTCATATAAGCATATACTTATTTAACTATTGAATAAGGAGGGGCAGTATGCAAATGAATGAAGCTTTGGATTTGGAAACCACCGCAAACATACTTAAATTACTAGGTGATAAAACCCGTTTGACCATGGTTAAGATCATGTCTGAACATGAATGCTGTGTCTGTGAATTTGTGGACCTGTTCGAAATGAGCCAGCCAGCTATCAGCCAACATTTACGAAAGTTGAAAGATAGTGGAATCGTGAATGAAGAGAGAAGGGGACAATGGATTTTTTACTCGTTAAACAAAACATCCTCATATTATTCATTTATTCTAACGGTCATCGGGGATTTGCCAAGTCAAAACTTAAAATTAGAAGAATTAACAGCACAAGGAAAACGGATTTGTTGTGACTAACTAGGAGGTACAACTTAAGTGGGTTCAGTTATTTTGGCAGTTATCATCTTTTTATTTACACTCATTCTCGTCATCTGGCAGCCAAAGGGACTGTCGATCGGATGGTCAGCTTGTGGCGGTGCGGTTTTGGCTTTACTTGTGGGAGTGGTGGATTTTGCGGATGTCATTGATGTGACATCGATTGTTTGGAACGCTACACTCGCCTTCATTGCCATCATCATCATCTCGCTCATTTTGGATGAGATAGGATTTTTTGAATGGGCAGCACTAAATATGGCTAGGGCAGCCAAGGGAAACGGAGTGAGGATGTTTGTTTATGTAAGTATTCTGGGTGCGCTTGTTGCTGCATTTTTTGCAAACGACGGAGCGGCCCTTATCCTTACACCAATTGTATTAGCGATGGTTCGTGCCTTGAAGTTTAGTGATAAAATGATTTTTCCATTTATCATCGCCAGTGGTTTTATTGCCGATACAACTTCATTACCTTTAGTGGTAAGCAATCTTGTAAACATAGTATCCGCAGACTTTTTCAGTATCAGTTTTGCCGGGTTTGCATCGAGAATGATCGTACCGGACATCTTTGCATTGGTAGCTAGCATCTTGGTTTTATATTTGTTTTTCCGTAAAAGCATTCCGAAGAATTATGATGTATCAAAACTTAAGAAGCCAGTGGAAGCCATTCGGGATCAAAGAATGTTTCGATTGTCCTGGATTGTTCTGGGGATTTTGCTTATTGGTTATTTTTCAAGTGAATTCATTGGGGTACCTGTATCCATCATTGCAGGCATCGTCGCCATTTTCTTCCTGATCATGGCTAGTAGGAGCCCGGCAGTCAACACGAAAACGGTTATTAAAGGCGCACCATGGGCAATTGTGTTTTTCTCGATTGGCATGTATGTTGTGGTTTACAGCCTGCGGAATGTTGGATTGACGAACGTATTAACGGATTTAATCCAAGTTACCGCCGATCAAGGATTATTTGCAGCAACGATTGGAATGGGCTTCATTGCCGCCATTCTCTCTTCGCTTATGAATAACATGCCAACCGTGATGATCGATGCACTTGCCATTTCCGATACCAATACTACCGGCGTTATCAAGGAAGGCCTTATATATGCAAATGTCATCGGTTCGGACTTGGGCCCGAAAATCACTCCGATCGGTTCTTTAGCTACATTGCTGTGGCTGCATGTACTATCGTTAAAAGGCGTGAAAATTTCATGGGGAACCTACTTTAAAACTGGAATCATCCTAACCATCCCAACATTGTTCATCACATTAGTTGGTTTATATATTTGGTTGCTCATCATACACTAAAGATTTACTCTACTCATGAAGGAGAGAAACAGCATGGCTAAAAAAACACTATACTTCTTATGTACTGGTAACTCTTGCAGAAGCCAAATGGCAGAGGCCTGGGGGAAGAAATACTTAAGTGAAGAATGGCAAGTTCTTAGTGCAGGGCTCGAAGCACACGGGTTAAATCCAAAGGCCGTAAAAGCAATGCATGAAGCGGGATTGGACATCACCAATCAAACATCAGATACCATCGACACTGACATATTAAATAATGCGGATTTTGTGGTTACTTTATGCGGCGATGCGGCAGACAAATGTCCAATGACGCCACCGCATGTTAAACGGGAACACTGGGGCTTTGATGATCCGGCAAAAGCGGAAGGAACTGATGAAGAAAAATGGGCTACCTTCCAACGTGTCCGTGATGAAATCAGAGAAAGAATCGAACGGTTCTCTAAAACGGGCGTATAAAAAATGAAAGGCCGTGAGTGATGATTGTCGATAAAAAAGTATAAATTGCTTGATTCATTTCATCAGCACTTTTCTTCAAAAGGATTTGAGTCAATTTGTCAGAATAGGGGACTTTGTTGCAGTTTTGTTATTAGGATGTCCATTAATCAAAAAAAACTGCACCTCAATTGTTAATGCTGTCTAACAATTGGGGTGCAGTTTAATTTGGCAGCTCTTTTAGTCATTAAATCTTAATATCGACCTTAGCATTTTTCTTAAGTTCTTCCACACGTTTCACAAGCATTTCTTGTTTCTTTTGCTGCTTTAGCTGTTCCTTGATTTGCGGCTTCATTTCTTCAAGTTTCTGTACCTTCTGCCCGCTTGCCTTAGCTTGCTTCGCATACTGGTCGTAGGACTTTTCAATTTCTTCGTCAGTTGGTTCATCCACTTTAATCTCTTTTTCAACATACTTCGTATATGGAATATTCTCTGCGATCTGAGCATTCAACATTTTTGAATTCAGGCCTGCCTTTTTCATCGCTTCCTTGAATTTCTCTTCATTTCCATATTGGTCTTTGATTTGGGCAAGTTGCTTTTCGATTTCAGCCTTGGAAGCTGTATAGCCCTTTTTATCAGCAGCCTGAAGAAGCAATGTTTGCCCTACTAAAGAGTCGAGCGTTTGCTTTTTAATTTGTTTGGCTCCCTCTTTTGATGTTGGGTCTTGTCCGAATTGCTGCATCTGCATTTGTGTCGTGGACAAAACGGTATTATATTCCGCACCTGAAATTTTTTCGTCATTGACGATGGCCACGGTTTTCTTTTCATCCACCTTTTGCTTGTCTAGTTCCTTCTGCATTTCTTCCATCTTTTTTTGCTGTTCCTCAGTTGCTTTAGCCGTTTCTTTCTCATTCTTGTTTTGCTGTTCCTCAGTTGTTTTAGTCTCTTTCCCGCCACTTTTTTTATCAGCTTCATCGTTCGAACCACAAGCTGTTAGAACAACTGCCAATAATCCAATAACGATTGGGTACAATAGTTTCTTCATATTCAGTCTCCTCTCGTATTCAGTGCTAAAAAAATCATCTAATGCGCATTATAAAGGAATTCCCCATTAAAACACAATATATTCATTCTTTTTTCCAGAAAACAGGAAGATAGTATAGGCATTTTCTCATTATATTCGGTATAAGATTCAAGGAAATGAACCAATTTACCCTGCATCGATTCAATAGCTGAAAAGAGATAGTCAGACTGGCATACACGACAAAAGGGAAAGCACATCGATCCATCCATAGCGGAGACAACCCTCTAATACCATATATCCCCGATGAATCAGTAAGGATTTTTTGATATCTTACACATTCCTTCCTCTATTGTTTTTTTACTTATCTTTCATATAACATTAATACCCCACTAATAATTTCATCTTATTATGAAGTAAGAACTGACCTTTATAGGGTGATTTTTGAAAAATGTAAGTTTGAAATCATATATATACAAATCCAATTTTTTGTTTACCATAATGGTTTTTTGAATTGGAACTACATAGTTAATTTGCTCACCATCGTATCGATACCCTATAAAACAGTTACTAGTAAGAGAATGGGAGTTTTATTAATGAATAATCAAGAACCGCATGAAGGGTTGGATAGACGGAATTTTATCAAGATAGGAGGAATGAGTACACTTGCCTTAACACTTGGATTCTCTGGACTTTCAGATGATTTATTTAGCACTGTAGCACTGGCAGAAGAAAAAGATGGCATGGCTCTTCAATTTAATCGTAATGGAAAATTAAAAATCGTTCAATTTAATGATACACAAGATGATGAACGTATTGATCGTAGAACATTACAGCTTATGGAGAAAGTGCTTGATACAGAAAAACCTGATTTTGTTGTGATTAATGGAGACATTATTACGGGTGGATGCGATACATCTATGGAGATGAAGCAAGCCATTAACAATGTCGCACACCCTATGGAACAAAGAGGAATCAAGTGGGCCATTACCTTTGGAAATCATGATGAAGATTCTACCCCGAAGGGCGGTCTTAATGAGGAAGACATGCTTAAAATCTATCTTTCTTATAAATGCAATATGAACAAGCCTACCGTCGAAGGTATTACTGGGACAGGTAACATGAATTTACTTATAAAGGATTCAAAAGGAAAAAAGGCAGCTTTCAACCTCTGGCTTCTTGACAGTGGAAGATATGCGCCAAAAACCATTGCAGGTCAAGATTTCCAAGGATATCCGACTTGGGACTGGCTTCGTTTTAATCAGGTGAACTGGTATTATGAGACGTCAAAAAAATTAGAGGGAAAATGGAAGAGAAAAATTCCTTCACTCGCTTTCATCCATATTCCTCTGTGGGAACACAGATTTATGTGGTATGCGAGCGTAGATCAAAGAGCTGACTCCAATCATGAGGTAGCCGTTAAAAAGCATAATATAGTAGGAGAAAGAAATGAAGAAGAGTGTATGGGACCAATTAATGGGGGGCTGTTTTCAGCGATGCTGGATAGAGGCGATGTCAAGGGCGTTTTTTGCGGTCATGATCATATAAACACTTATGTAGGTAATTATTACGGAATCCTGCTTGGTTATGCGGGCAGTACCGGGTTCGGCGCTTATGGTCTGCCGGGAGCTGAAAGGAACAGACTGCGCGGCGCCAGAGTATTTAATTTAGATGAAAATACAGCTGAGGTTCTAGTAGAAACGCACATGGTATTCGCAAAGGACTACGGAATCGATTTGACAGCTAATGATCAGAGTATTGATCCTGTGCCTCTAGAAAACAATAAGAAAGTAAAAATGTAAAGCGGTAAAGAGGTTTTAAGAACATTGATTGCATTTACTAGATTTTGTACAGAATTGTATATAAGGTAAATTTTACCGTTTGATTGATCGTTAAATAAAGTAGCAATTCTTTAATTTATATTTATAAGCTGAAAGCCGGGCGCATTTCTTGAATAACGAAATTATTGATTTATCCGTGTCAAATCATAATGTTGTAATACTACAAATAAGGATAGATAAAGCTGATTAGGTTCAATTTTTATCTATCCTTATATAATGTTTAACATTATTTATTTTAATGAAAATATAAAATAGTCTTCTTTTTACATGGTCTCCTACTATTTCATTACATTTCTTTTTTCTTACCCCTTTTAAAGTAATACAAGAGTGCGATGATCAAAATCAATAATACTAGAACAATCTTTACATCGTTTGAAGCCTTCATTGCTTGTGTCACCGAGTACGCCTCGACAAGGAGGGCAGGCAGTTTTCCGATGGATGTGGCGAGGAAGAAAATCATCACGCCCGTCTCGCTTAATGCTGCTGTAAGGTTGATTACGCCGGATGGTATAAAAGGTAGGATTCTAAGCATCAGAATCATCCAAAATGCATGGTAGCCTTGTGACTTTTGCAGCTGCATGACCCACCGGTTCTTCATGAATTTGGGTTTGAAAGTTTGAAAGCCCTTTCGATATAACCAAAAGCTGATTACTGCTCCGGAAATTTCTCCCATGTAAGAAAGGATCAATCCCTTTTCAAATCCAAATGCGGTGATATTGGCAGCCGTGATGAATACGCTTGGAATAAAACCAAGAACGCTAATCAATATGTTCAATACTAAACTTACAGCAATGAAAAAGGGTCCGCTGGTTGCTAATGCATCAGAAATGAAATCCATATCAATCCACAGAACTCCATTTATATCCGATGCCCCAGACCGTTTTCAAATGTTGGTCTACCGGAAAACCTGCATGGCGCAATTTCTCTCTAATATTGCGAATATGGGAATCGATTGTCCGATCTTCCGTATCCGTTTTAAATCCCCATATGGTCGAAAGTAGGTGATCCCTGGAATACACTTGGTCAGGGGATTTTAAAAACAAGCACAACATGGAAAACTCTTTTGGCGTTAATGGGATGGTTTTGGAATCATAATGCGCTTCATAAGCGGATTCATTTAAATGTATCCCCTTAAAGAACACACCTTGGTGATTATGTACTCTTCGTGTAACAGCTTCAATTCTGGCAAGTAAAACATCTTCATTAAAGGGTTTCGTTACATAATCGTCCGCACCCTTTTTCAACCCTTTCACCATTTCTTCTGCAGCATCCCGGGCGGTGAGCATGATTATGGGAATATTGGAAAACACCCGGATCCCTTCACATGTTTCCCATCCATCCATCTCAGGCATCATTACATCAAGAATGACAATGTCAGCATGTTCATGCTCTAAGAACAGTAAGGCTTCATGTCCAGATTTCATCTTAATGCAAGTATATCCGTGAGGTATAAGGTATAGCTCTATAAGATCAAGCATTCTCTGTTCATCATCGACCAGAACCACTGTCTTCATATTTTATCTCCTTAAATGTGATAATGAAGCACGTTCCTTGCTCCAAATTGCTTTTAACTGAAATGGTTCCACCTTGAACTTCCACTAATTGCTTGACGATGGAGAGCCCCAATCCGAATCCACCGGTATCTCTAGCGCGTGATTTCTCGACACGATATAATCGGTCAAAGATATGGGGTATATCTTCACTTGGAATGCCAACCCCTTGATCGATTATAGAGATGGAAATACTGCTAAGCGATTCAGTGGCTTTGATGGTAGTGACTGTATATTCGTTCGAGTACTTCAGTGCATTATCCAGCAGGTTAAGAATGACTTGCTCAAACCTTGAGGGATCAATATCTAAAAATAAATGATCCTTGCATACCAGGTGCAATTGAATTTTTTTATTTGTAAAAGCTGGTAACACTTTTTCATGAATGGTTTGCAGGAATGTAGAGAGCTGTACGGTTTCTTTTGAAATCGTAAATGTATTTACATCCATTCTAGCCAAATTGAATAGTTCGTCCAATAATCTGTTTAATCGTTGGGATTCATCATGGATGATCTCTAAGTATCGTGATCTTTCGGATGCATCCAATTCTTTTCGGCGGGCAATATCAGCGTAGCCCTTTATATAAGTTAGCGGCGTTCGCAGTTCATGAGAGATACTTGCCAAAAATTCATTGCGTTCCTTCTTTAAATAGTTCAATTCATTAGCCAAGCTTTGAATGGATTGGGCAAGTTCCCCAAGTTCATCATGAGATCGTACTGGTACAGCCACTGAAAAATTCCCTTTACTGAGTTTGGTGGTCGATTCTTTCATCGCAATAAGCGGTCTAGTCAAAGCTTTTGAAAGAAAATAAATGGTGATAATCATGAAGAAAAGGAGCAAAACAATTGCAAAGAGGAAATGTCTATTCAATTGAGCGATTAAATCTTCAACATCCCTCGTATCTTTGAACATATAGATATAGCCTTCATTTTTTTTATCACTGATAAATGGCGTAACGGTGGCTATATACCTTTCATCCTTCCAACTTGATTGGATGACGAGACCCTTTCGTGGTACTTGGGGAAGGTTTTTTTCTAAGATTTTTTTCATTCCCCCATTTACCTTTTCGGAAGATATCAGAATATCTCCTCTTGTATTCATTATCACGACATCTGTATCTGTATGTGATTCCATCAGGGCGATATGCTGAAGGGTTGAGTTTGAATAAGTGATTTCCAACACATCACGATGACTATTGCCACGGGCCTTCAGTGATTCCAATTCTTGATTGATACGGGAATGGATCACTTTATTATGTAAGTAAATCATGGAAACGGTTTCCATCAAAAAAATGCAAACAAAAATACATAGTCCCAACTTAAAGGAGATTTTCAAAATATTCACCTTCTTATTTGATGGAGTAAGTTTAGCAAAAAAGTATGAAGAAAGTATGCAGTTTTTTTCAATTTCTTCGCATCCTCTTAAACAACGATAATCCGAATGATGACAGGTTGCAAGAAGGACTTTAATGGACCCGAACCGCCATTTTTTTGTTTTGATATATGGACATGGGAATCAGTTTGTATTTTGGCATCCCTACAAATAACAAACGATGAATTTTTTTGTGCAAAATCTACTGGGGAATATATAACACTTTGGATAGTGACGGACCATTATCTTCCATGCTATCATTCATTATTTTTGGAATCGGTGAGAAACCTTCTACAGCAAGGGGAATTCGAAAGCCGAATTTTAGCAGAAGTTTGACAGCTTTTTCAGGTTCAAGGTTACCGCGGAACAGGTTTGAATCAAATTTAAAAGAACGCGGCGAACCTTATTTTAATCACGTATTACTGCCGATAAAAATCGGCAGTTTTTTTATTTTAGTCTACACAAAATATTTTGCATGTAGGAAACATTTTGTTGCGATTGAATACTATGTAAAAAAAGGAGCTGATTCATATGAGTTGTACAAACCGTACACAAAAAAAAATAATGGCTTATTCCGCAATATTCAAAAAAATGGGCATTCTCAATGATGAGGAATACAAAAATATCACGAAGACCTTTCAAACAAAGGATTGATGATGGGTACATTGATATTCATAAACTTTTATCTCGCATTAAACGGGCTGTAAAATCCCCGCCTTAAATTGATGAGGAGGGGGATTGCAGTCATACTTTATTGTCCTTCGGTTACAAAAAAAGGGATATATGGTATAGTTAGGGGTTCTTATGAAGGAAGTCGATTAAAAGGAGAGTATTAGATAGAATGAATGGAATATTTGACGCAGAAAAATATATGCATGCACCCTCTTTAATCCTTATTGCAATCAGTTGCATGCTGATTGGTATAGCATTTGCCATTATTTATAAAAAACAAGAAAGTCCTCCTAAGGCATGGAAGGCTCTCGTTGTGTTTGTACTAGGAATGATCACTTTTAGTTTTACTATTAATCTATCAGATGAGGTGGTTAGTGTACCCATTATCCCTATAGGAGTTGCTCTCTTATCATGGTTATTGAGAAGGAAAGGAAATGAAGGGCGGTGGCAGAGATTCCGTCGATTTGCCTGGCTCGGATTCCTATGGAATTTCATCTTTTTGGGTGCTTCACTTTTAGCCATACCGCTGGATGAAATGATGTATCCTAAGGCTGACATATCTACATATATGATGGACATTAAAAGGGCTTCGCTGATGGCGACGCATCCGAACTCCAAAGAAATCATTTTGAATAAAGAAGAGCTGGAAAGACAAATGAACAAGATGAAACAAAAAAAGATCGAGAGTGAATCTTGGTATTACGGAATCAATGAAGATAGCGGGTACAAAGAAATGTTCCCTTATATTTTGACAGGTACCGTTCCTAAAAAAGGAAGAGGTCTTGAAACAATCATTTTCATTTAAGAAGATGGAAAGGGTCTACTGATTACACCTAATAAAGGGCATCAGGTTTACTACAGGCTAGAGGAATCCATTTTGACTGGAGGTGCGATAGAAGGATGACTAAAAAAATAAAAATGATTGTTTTCATTACAGCTGTTATATCGATTGGAGGTATCCTTTTATTTGTTCGATTTCCAAAAGAGCCGGAACCCTTCATATCGGACAGACAAGTCATCGAACGAATAAAATCAACCTTCTCTGAGGCTCAGCCTAGGGTCATACAAGATCAAATATTTTTGGACAATACACATGTGTTTGTCCCCTTTATTAACGTAGATAATGGGTATGGGATGAGCTTTTGGGTCTGGAAGGGCAATAAATGGAGAGTGGCTTCTGTGGAAAATAGCGGTCAGCCACAGGTTTGGAATGGAGAAGAAAAATCTTTGATCATGTGGAATATGGATCCGAAAGATGACATTTCCGAAATCAGGGTTTTTATGAGAAAAGATAGAGGTTTTATGGTATCGGATGGCATAGCTACCTATCAACCTGGAATAGAAATGATGCACAGCATTGTGCTTAATGGAAAAACGTACGGAGTCGGGAGATATCCTGACAATTGGAGGGAGCTTATGGATCAGTATGTAAAACTTCAGGTAGAAGATCGGCAGAGTGACTTTCCTGAATTTAACAAACTGATACAGTTGGCTATAAATTTTTATGATAAGGATGGGAATGAGACATTTCCTGAGCACTCCTTTAACGGAAATGGCTATATGACAGGAGATAACTTTGTGGATGTTCCTTTCCTTGTTCAAGCGGATGAGTTGGAGGGAGCCTATTGAAAAGGGGCTGCCAAAATTAGCTTGCCATTACACGTATCAGTTTTTATATATTTGGCTATTGATCATTCGTAAAATCCGCCGTTTTTATAATGGAGCTTAATTTTGAAAGTAAAAAGGAAGATTGTTGTGACCCGCTGGTATTCTCTGCGATAATGGAATAAAGAAATCGAAAAGGAGCTACGTAGGATGGCAGAGGACTTTAAGATTCCCAGCTTGAAAGTTGATGAGATCGATAAGAAAATCATATCGGTTTTACATGAAGATGCGCGAATTTCGTATACCGACTTAGCGAAGAAAGTGGAGCTCTCCAGGGTTGCGGTTCAAATGAGAATCAATCATCTTGTTGAAAACGATGTGATTGAGAGGTTCACTGCGGTCATAAATCCAGCTAAGGTCGGCATCCATGTTTCGGCATTCTTTAACGTTGAGGTTGAACCTAAATATCTGGAATCAGTCGCACAGCAATTAGAAAGTGAACCGGCTGTAACGAGTTTATATCATATGACCGGTCCGAGTAAACTCCATATGCACGGAATCTTTACTGATAACCAGGAGATGGAACGTTTTCTCAATCAGAAGCTGTATGCGGTCGTCGGTGTTGTCAGCGTTGATTGCCAAATTCTCATTAAACGTTATAAAAGCCGGATGGGCATGAAGCTTTAAATGAAAAAATCCCCCTATATAGGTGGATTTTTTATTATGTGAGCGGGATGATAAAGCCGCCGTAGGCAAAGGCAAGTATGATTACGAAGGCGGGGTGGATCTTGAATTTACCTAGGGCCAAAAAGGCCAATCCAGCGATGACGATTGAATGGATGTAGCCGATGGAACCTACGGCATGCTCGGCCATATTCCAGGTGAGCAATAACATCATGATCGCGATCACGGGCTGTACAAGCAGGGACATGCCTTTTACGATAGGCGATTGCTTGTATTTTCGCAGGATTTTTAATAAATATATCAAAGCCACAGCTGAAGGGATGATTGTGCCTGCCAATGCGACTAGAAATCCTGGCCAGCCATATACATCATATCCGACATATGCGGCTATTTTCGTGGCGATCGGTCCTGGGAGTGAATTTCCTAACGCAAGCATTTGTGAGAACTCGGCATTATCAAGCCAGCCATAACGGGTGACGATTTGATCATACATAAGCGGAATCGAGGCTGGACCTCCGCCATAACCAAGAATATTGGCAATGAAAAAAGCTAGAAAAACAGCAACTCCTATTGGGATAATAAGACCCATTAAGCGGATTCCTCCTTCCTATTAACCTTTTAATTTTTCAATCTTTCCTTTAATTTAAAATGGAACGCCCCATATAAAAGGAAAATCATAATGACGATACCCGGATGCAGGGAAATGACCTGCAGAAGCAAAAAGGAAATCGCAAAAAAGGTGATTCCGAGCATCTTTCCTAACCCTTTGACCGCCTTTTCGCCAAACTCATAAGCCATTTGACCAAGCATGACAGCAACAACCGGCATTACAGCAGCGATCATATTACTGATCATTGCCGAATTACTTAAAACATTAATGAATGCAATCAAGAAAACCATCGCAATGCATGAAGGTAAAACGTGAGCGGCCACGCTGACGATGGCTCCAGGCCAGCCTTTTAATTTATAACCAAGATATGCTGCCATCTTAGTGGCAATCGGTCCTGGGAGTGTATTGGCAATCGCCAAAGTGTCCCCGAATTCATCATCGTCGAGCCAGTGATAACGGGAAACTGCTTCATGGCGGATGAGCGGGATGACAGACGGCCCGCCGCCGAAACCTAATATCCCCGTTCTCATCATCCCAATCGTCAATTCCGTATATGGATTTTTCAAAACGATTCCTCCATGTTTTAAAATTTAGGGTTTATTTCCAGGATGATGAATTAATGATAACAAAAGTGCTTTCGAAATGTATAAAAAATTTTAATAATAATTACGTAACGAACGAAATAACTATCTTTTTTTAATAAAATAGGCTGATGAATTTAAAAAAACGCACTTTTTGTCTTGGAAACTAAAATTTGAATTACGTATTAAAAAGAAACAAGATTAATACAATTGTCATAAACTTTCCAAAATATAAAATAAATAAAAAGAGTAAATGCATGACCCAATCGATAATAGGGACGAAAAGAAAGGTGGAAAGCCCTCTTGCATCGATAGCAGGAATTAAAATTCCTTAAAAAGGGGGGACTTATAATGCGGCAGTGGCAGCGAGTGTATGTTTGGATGTAGTTTATCCGCATATGACCGGGCTTGGTGGAGATACTTTCTGGCTTATATATGAAAAGAAGGACGGAAAAACTCGTACTAATAATGGAAGCGGACGCTTCTGAAGAAATGTCAATCTTGGAGCATATAGAGGAGAAAAGAAGATCCCTTTTCGCGGGGTAAGAAGAGCACTTACAGTTCCTGGGATGGTAGAAGGTTGTGGTGAGATATTGAAAGAATGTGGAACACTTATGCTAGTGAAGTTCTAGAGCCGGCGATCCAGTATGCTGAAGATGTTTTTCCGATTACGAAAAATCAAGTAATGTGTACCGAAAGAAATTGGGATTGGCTTTCGAAGGCACCGACGTTAAAGAAGGGAGTCTATAAAATATAAAAGAAACAACGGTTGTTTTTAAATGACTACCGTTGTTTTATTTTCGTGAAAATAAAAGAGTGCTTAAGGCAATAAGTAAAATCAAGCCCCCTAGAGCTGCAGGAATCATTCCGAAACTGCCGCATAAATAAATAAAGGTAAATACGGGAAACACCAAAACCAAAAACACTTTAAAAACATACGTATTTTTTGTCATAAAATACCTCCATCTATAGAATATCACAATAATAGGGGAATATAAGCCAATTAGCAATATCCTAAACTTTTACAAGCAGTATGGACTTACCCCCTTCAAGTAGATAGCTTAAAAAAAGACTAGGCTACCCTCATTATTTAATAATTTAGGACAACCTGAATCTTGAATTCTTTGAATAAGTTTGAAATTTATCCCCTTTTTTAGCCATAATTAAAATCCCCTCCAAGTAATAGTGTAACATCCATGTTTTTTCATGGACTTTTTACACTGTCTACTTTAAGGGGATAATATCAATAGGCAGCCTTTTTTAAAGTGACTGCTCTATAGGGGACATTTTAATATATAACACCAATCAACTATTTAATGATGTTATTCTTCCCGAATGACTAATAACACACCAATAAAAATTAATATTGTACCTATCCAAAAAGACAAGCCGATTTGTTCACCTAGTATTAACCAACCTAAAAAAGTTCCCACTATAGGTTGTAAAAAGAAAAATAATCCACCACTTGATGCGGTAAGCATTTGCAGTCCGCGATTCCACAGTAAAAAGGCACATGCTGTGGAAATAACGCCCAAGTATAAAAGGCCGCCCCATATGGATGGATGCATGATTGCTTGAAAATCAAGCTCATCTAATCGACTAATCGTAATAGGTGTTAAAAAGACAATTGCCACAAGCACAGCATATGTCGTTATAACGATTTGTGAATATTGCCCAGGTACACGTTTAATTAGCACAGACATGAGTGCCCAGGTTAATGCAGCAAAAAGCAGTGATACGCCCCCAAGTTGGTGAGATGAGCCGATATGGGCATTTCCGACAATGATACCGACACCGATCGTCGCTAAAATAACAGAAATTGATTTTTTAAAAGTAATCTTTTCTTTTAAAACGATACGTGCAAATATCACCATAAATGCAGGTGTTGTTGAAGTAATGATGGCTCCCATTTGTGCAGTAGATAGTAGCGTACCGACTTCCTGGGTTACGATAGATATTGTGTTTCCAACAAGTCCTATAATGAAAACCAAAAGCCAGTCCCGTTTTTCAATCCGCCAAGATTGTTTTGTTATGAAACCAATAGTTAGCAATGCTAAAATCGCAATTACATATCGTAATAATACTAATTCAAGTGGTGGAACAACGTCTACCACAACTTTTACCACAACATACATCCCGCCCCAAATGCTAGCAGCGAGTGATAAATATAAAGAACCTAATATAGTGTTTTTCATTTTGTACCCTCCGTTTTAACTAAATATTCCCAGTCCTTAACGGAGATGCAATTTTCTACCGTTAAGGAAGAATAACTGCAGGTACATCATTTTCGAATAGCGGTGACCACAACATCGGCTTTCAGCTCTCTTTCAAAAATATTTACATTCAATGATTTTAGTTAATTATAAAGCTATTCCAAGCTGTTACTGATCATTCGATTCAATAATCAGTAAGTTATATTAAATATACAAGATTTTAGTGATTTATAAAACAACAAATAATAGTTTTAGACACAGCGTAACTCCCTTGAAAATCTTCCATTAAAAAACTACTTTGCACATTGAACCCATTTTTTCCGGCATGATTGCAAAAGAGGGACCTCCCGGTTGCCGTAGATGTAGAAACCCCACCAGTGGTTAATAGGAAAAGGTAGGGTTTTGTCAGGTGTTTTAAGCTTAAGTATACTGTCTTGGTTGACGAATAATCTTTTCTTTTATTTTAATGTAAGATTGAAAAATGGATTATAGTTGGAATGAAAAGAAGGATTTATAGGGAAGGGAAACAAATGGTACAGTTGATGTTAGTCAAATTGTCGGCAGCGGTAATGATGAAGTAATAAAGCTGGAAAGAAAAAACGTGGATTAGGATTAAAAGGCTCCCTTAAAGAGTAATCCTAATCCACCATTAAGTTGAATTTTTTAGTGCATGACCTTTCCAGCATCACAATCGGTTATATTTTCGTTCGATTTTCCTGAACTCATCTGATAGTTCAAATAAGGTGTGTAATACTGCTGTTTGGATATATAGATTCATATAATTATCATTGCTCTTCTTTTGAAAAGATAAATCATGTTTTTCATTAATTTTCCGAGTTATACATTCATTAATTTCGCTCCACATTTCTTTTGTTCCTTCTTTAATTTTAGTCTCCATAATCTCCCACTCCTTTTTTATTAGTTTATCCAATCTATTACATTCTTATACTTATTTTTTTGCCAAGCTGGTAACTTTTTTATCTTAAAATTAATATCTACTGTTCAAGTTATGATTCATTGCGTTGAAAAGGAGAGAGAAGCGACTATAGGGTTAGTCCACAATTAGTTTTTTGTAGAAATTAATAACCAAAATTTGCTTAAAGCATTTGAGGATCTGGACAATGCAGGGAAATTGACCTTAAGATACGATTTAGGGTTATGGGCTGATGAAACCAAAGGGACAGAGCAGATTGGGAGATTTAAAGAAGCGCGTGATAAATATCAAGGAGAGTTGTACAAAATAGATACAATTAAAATATTTTCTGACGGCGTCGGTGACAATCAACTGGTTTGGGATCAAGAGATTTTAGAGGAGACCGTGGCTGCTTTAGATAAAGAGGGTTTCCGCGTCTATATCCATGCGATTGGCAATCAGGGATTTTACCCCAGTGGTAATTCTTTGGACGCTTTTGAATATGCAGCTAAAGTAAATGGAAAAAGAGATTCCCGACATGTGATTACCCATCTCGACTGGGTTCGGGAAGATGATGTTTCCCGGTTTAAGGACTTAGGGGTAATACCTGTTCCTCAGCCCGCCTGGTTTGGTAATGATTGGTATGATGATGTGAGAGTTGAAGAGTTAAAGAATCTTAATCGGATGAATAGCTATTTTGAAGCCGGAATACCCGTTGCTTCATCAAGTGATTTTCCTTCCACCAGTGAATTTCTAAGTGACTTCCGGCCTTTTACAGGAATAGAGGTAGGGGTAACAAGATTGGATCGGGACAAAACCGATCAAACCGATCTAAAGAAAGTATTATGGCCTAAGGAAAAAGCTTCTCTCGAAGATATGATTACTAGCTATACAATCAACGGAGCTCATTTGATTTTCCAAGAGGATGAAAGAGGTTCTATAGAGGCGGGCAAGAAAGCGGACTTGATCGTTTTAGACAAAAATCTCTTTCAGATCCCAGTAACGTCAATTGGTGAAGCGAAGGTCTTGATGACTTTTTTCGAGGGGAAGGAAGTATTCCGCCATCCTAATTATTAATGCATCCTATATAAGAACTTGCTGAGCAATTCGAAGAAGAAAGGGAAATTGTCAACCATGTGTTGCCCGTTCACTACAGGCACATTTGGATACCGTGGTCCGCTTTGAAAAACTGGAAGCAGACAAAAGGATTGTCAAGCACATTAAAAGGTTTAACGGTTACTTGGCAATCATAAAAAAGATGGGTTGATATCCAAGGATGCGTATACCTTTAATTAAGAAGTGGCAAAAAGATTCCAAGAAAGACCTGGGTTACCAAGTTGATGTCAAATAATGTAGTTTCAAGGGAAGGGATGTTCGTGGTCCCTTTTCTTATACTCATAAATAAATAAGTTTTGAGTGCTTTTACTATATGACACAGTAATAATAAGCATTAATCGCATCTTAAACAATCGCGGGATTTGCGTGTCATACCAGATACAATTTATCGATGACTCCATTACAGCACGTAGCTTATTTCGAACCTTATTCGTATCAACAAGAATACACGGTGAGACATCTTCATAGCTAACGACTATTTATGCAATCTTAAATAATTGGTGCAATATTGCATAAAACTATTAATCTATTAAAAAATCTGTATATTGTAATTATTTCGAATGTATCGGTAATTAAATCGTTAAATAATTAATCTCTGCTTGGTACGGTATTTGCATATAAGTTAATTAATCACGAATAAGGGTGGAGTGATACATGGAGAATGCAAAATTAAGACGTTCGTTAACAGTGTTTCCTTTAGTGCTATTTGGATTGGCTTATATGGCACCTACAACAGTGTTTTCTACTTATGGGGTTGTTGCGGAAATAACGAAAGGGATGGTGCCTGCTGCTTATATCATAGCTTTAGTTGGTATGTTATTTACAGCCTATAGTTATGGTCAAATGGTTAAGGCCTACCCTGTTGCCGGTTCTGCATATACATTCACTCAAAAGGCTTTTAATCCTCACCTTGGATTCCTAGTGGGCTGGGTTATCCTATTGGACTATTTATTTTTGCCAATGATCAATGGGTTACTGATCGCCATTTACTTAAACGCATATTTTCCATCCGTTCCTTTTTCCGTCTGGTTAATTGGCTTTGTAATTTTAATCACCACTGTAAATATAATTGGAGTGAAAATAGCAACAAAAATAAATCTTTTACTAGTTGCCTGTCAATTCTTAATAATAGTTATATTTACATTCCTGTCAATTAAAGGGTTGCTTAACGGAATGGGTTCAGGAACATTATTCATGAGTTCTCCATTTGTGAATGGAGATATACCACTATCTTTAGTATTAGCGGGATCTTCCATTTTATGTTTATCCTTTTTAGGATTTGATGCTGTTACTACATTTTCAGAGGAAACCATTAATCCTAAAAAGGTAATACCAAAGGCTATTTTCCTCGTCGCATTAATAGGGGGAGGTCTGTTTGTCACCATCTCATACATCAGTTACCTTGTTTACCCAAATTTCCAAGCCTTTAAAGATGCAGATTCCGCCTCCTTGGAAATTGCTATGTACATCGGGGGTAATTTATTTCAATCTATTTTTCTAGCAGGTTATATTACCGGGGGGCTGGCGTCTGGTTTATCAGCTCATGCAAGTGTTTCGCGACTTTTGTATGCGATGGGGAGAGATGGAGTTCTTCCAAAGAGAAATTTTCGGTCATATTCATCCAAAATTTCAAACTCCAACACACAACATCATCTTAGTGGGCATTTTTGCTTTATCTGCGTTATTTATTGATTTAGTGACAGCATCATCCTTTATTAACTTTGGAGCGCTCGTGGCATTTACGTTTGTTAATCTTTCGGTTATTTCCCATTATTTTATTAAAGAAAAACAGCGAAACGGAATTAACACACTAAAGTACCTAATATTGCCGCTGATTGGTACTGGTTTCACAATTTGGTTATGGACAAGTCTTGATTCAAAGGCACTTTTACTCGGACTGGGATGGTTTGGAATTGGTTTCATCATGCTCCTTTCTAATACGAAAATGTTTAGTAAACGGCCACCAGAGCTTTCTTTTGATAGTGCGATTGAAAAAGAAATTCAAGCATAAAAGCTATATTCATTGAGGAGGACAAAAATGGTAAAGGCAGACATCATTCTTTCTGGTCAACATGTTTTCACTGGGTTACAAGATGAGCCAATAAAAGCAGCTATCGCTATTAAAGATAATAAAATTATTAAAATCGGTTCTAAAGAAGATATAATGTCATTCCTTGGAAATCAAACAAAAGTGTATGACATGGATGACGGACTAATTATTCCGGGATTTCATGATTTTCATATGCACATTATGATGGGAAGCATTTTACAGAAGGACAGTGCCAAATTATTTGATGCAGTTTCAGAAGAAGATGCAGCCAAAATAGTAGGTGAATTTGCAGAAACGAGATCAAATGATGAGTGGATATTTGGTGTCGGTTGGGATCATACCAATTGGAAGAACAAAGTGCTGCCACATAGAACAACACTAGATAAATATATTAGTGATCGCCCTGTTTTATTATTCAATGCAGAAGTGCATTACGCATGGATCAATAGTAAAGCAATGGAAATGATTCAATTAACGAGGGATACCCCAGATCCGGAATATGGAGAAATTGGAAAAGATGAAAATGGGGAACTGACAGGCCTTCTATTTGAACAGGCAATTGGGTATGCATCAGAACATGCCTACAAATTATCGAAAGATAAACGTGTAAAACTATTCCAAGGTTTTCTTAATGAAACAAAAAGATTGGGAATTACGTCCGTTAATGATTTATACGGAGCTAAAATTGCGCCAAATCCATTAGACGATCTTGAAATTTTTAAGGAATTTGAGAGAGAAGGGTTACTTACAACCAGAATTCACTTTTCGCCGGAGTTAAAAATGGATTTAGCTGTCGCAAAGGAATTACAAAAAAAATATCAGTCAGACAAGCTCACCTTTTCTGGATTAAAACAATTTATAGATGGTGTTGTGACAAGTCATACTGCTTTTTTATTGGATCATTACAAAGACCGTCCAGATACAAAAGGCGGAACAACTTATCCAGCTGAAACAATTAAACAATTAGTAAAAAAGGCAGATAAGGAAAATTTTCAAATTCGTTTCCATGCAATTGGTAACGGTGCAGTCCGCTTAGCATTGGATGCATTTGAAGAAGCGAGAAACGTAAATGGAGAAAGGGACGCCAGACATGTCATTGAACATGTGGAGGTATTGCATCCAGACGATGTTCATCGCTTTAAGGAATTAAATGTAATCGCCTCATTTCAACCTAAACATATTGAATTAATGGAAAGCGAGGCATATACGGCCAGAATCAGTGAAAAACAACAACCACTCTATTATCCTATCAAAACACTCGTGGATACTGGTGCTAAAATTGCCTTTGGTACAGATTTTCCTGTAGTGCCCTTAAATCCCATGATGGGTATTTATCAGGCAATCACCAGAAAAGATTTAACCGGGAAGGCGTGGCAAGAGTCGGAAGGAATAACATTAGCTCAAGCGTTAAAATATTACACGGCTACACCGGCATTCGGGTCTCTCAGAGATAAAGAATTAGGTACTTTGGAAGCAGGGAAGATAGCGGATATCGCAGTATTAAATAAAAATTTATTTAGCATATCAACAGAGGAAATTCTTGAAACAGAAGTGAAGATGACGATTATGGATGGAATGGTCGTATATGAAAACCAGGTCGTTCAAACTGTATAAGATAAAAAATAATAAAAGTGAGGTAGTGAGAAGATGTCAAAAGTAAAAGTTGGCCTTATTCAAATTCGTTGCGGAGAATCCATTGAGCAAAATATTCAAAAAACGATAGAGAAAATAAAAGAAACAGTAAATAAAGGTTCACAAATCGTTTGCCTACAGGAATTATTTTCTTCGCAATATTTTCCGCAAACGGTCAGTGTGAAAAATTATGATTTAGCTGAAGATGTAGATAGCGGTACATTAGCCGAAATGGGTGAATTAGCAAAGGAATTAGCAATTGTCTTGATTGTACCTTTTTACGAAAGAGCAGGTGCCGGTATTTATTTTAATAGTGCAGCTGTATTTGATGCTGATGGAGAATGTTTAGGGATTACAAGAAAAAATCATATTCCGGATGGTCCCCAGTATCATGAAAAATATTATTTCGTTCCAGGCAATACAGGGTATCCTGTCTATGAAACGGCTTATGGAAAAATAGGAGTCGGGATTTGTTGGGACGAGTGGTTTCCAGAAGTTGCTCGAATTTTGAGCTTACAAGGTGCAGAAATATTATTCTATCCTTCCGCTATTGGTTCAGAACCAGATCATCCCGAGATATCAACAAGATCATCCTGGGAAAAGGCAATTTCTGCTCACGGCATTTCTAATGGTGTATTTGTTGCTGCGACAAATCGAGTGGGCCAGGAAAAGGATATGAATTTTTACGGCGGTTCATTCATTAGCGATACATTCGGGAATATTTTAGCTTCACTTGATGAGGAAGAAGGAATTATCGTGCAAGAAATTGATTTAAAAGAAATAGAAGAGACTAGAAAAATGCTGCAATTCTTTAGAGATCGACGTGTCGATACATACGGACCTATATTACAAAAAGAAATACTTCCAACCCCATCCACTTCAAAAAAGGGAACAAGCAAAGCACTGTTTAGTTAATCATTAAAAACGGCAGGTATGATTACCTGCTCAGACTGTAGACAAAACTTGATAATGATTGAGTTTGCCGAATTTGTTATTTTACACTCCGGGCACTCGCTTACCGCGGTCCCCAAGGCGTCCTTTGCCCCTGTGGGTTCTCCCTTGGACGCGCTAAATTTTAGGTGGAGTTATTAGTGGTACAACTGAAAACACAGGTGTACCTGGTGTGCTTGCAGCAGTTACAAAACCGACTGCATTGTTTAGATAATCTATAGTTCAAAAGAAAAAAACCAATTTTCCTTTATGGAGAGTTGGTTTTTTACGCTGTTCAAATGGCCGTAAATGTAACAGCATTCTATTTCTTGCTTTAAAGAAATAACGTGTGAATTAGCTTTTGATCGGGGCTGTCGCTAAGGCGGCTTTTCCTTTATAGGATGGTTAGCGAAGAACAATATGGGAAATACTAAAAGAATGAAAATATTACCGAATTTTCAGAAAAATACATTGACGGGAAATTGCGGTTGTTATATATTATTAATAAGTTAAATTTATTGTTATATAACAGGAGGAGGAGTCAAGATGATGAATATTCAGGATAAAGCCTATGAAAGTTATTTAAAGATTTGTGAAAGGTATGAAATAGAGTCGATAAATTTCGACCACTTCATCAAAAACTTAACTAAAGATCAGTTGGATGAATACAGTAAATTAGCCGTTTAAATGAAAGGACGTGATTGCACAAGATGGACCTCCGGGTTGATGTAGATGTAGAAGCCAGTTAGAAACCCCACCAGTTGCTATTGGGAACAGGTGGGGTTTTGTTATGTGTTTTAAGAGGTTATTTTTAATTACTTTACTTCATTAAGTAGAGGGGGGAAATCAAAATTGATTTTAGTTGGAATGATAAAGAGGTATTTATTCGGAAAGCAAGGAAAAAATGGAACAGTTATAAAGTTGGGTAAATTGTTGGTATCGGAAATGATCATATTACATGGTAAGGTTAAGAGATGGAAAGCAAACGTGGATTAGGAAAGATAGGATTATACTTTGGTATTAATGGGTTCCCTAAGGGGAGTTTTTTATCCTAATCCACAATAATGGTTAAATTTGTCACAGGCCTTTCCGATAAATATTAAATTCGGTATATTTCCTTTCAATTTTCCTGAACTCTTCTGAAGGTCCAAATAAGGTATCAAATACGGCTGTTTATAAGTCCTATTAATCCGCGCCGCGCTGTTCCTTATTAGAATCATCACTCATTTCAACTTTGTCCCCAAAATTCGGGTGCTTCCTGATTAACATTAACTTTTCTTCTTTTGATGAATTGCTTACAATGTCCACCATGCATCGATGCAGGTTGATTATTGGTGAAAAGGGCCTATTGGCAGCCGATTTTTCTGCAATCCAAGGTGAATGTTCAAAAGTATCACCAAAGCGTGAACTCCTTTTCGCTTAGTGCATTTAGTGACTAAGGGTAATCATCTTCCAGGATGGCATCAACATACATGGTAAGAACATGCTGAAGTCCCAAGAAGGCCTTGGACTTATTAATTCTTTCATTCATAAAAAAAACTCCTTTCCTAACGTGTTGTCGTATTATATCGCGCCGTTTTGTTCTGATTAATATTATCAAAATTAAAAATCAGAGAATTGTAATTAGTTAGATTAGACAATTTTTGGCCGTTGATATAGACAACTTACATAAAGTGAAGGGAGGTGGGACTGATGTTTTTATAGATTGAGTAAGGATTTAATGCGAAGGGCAAGTCGTATCTGGAGTGTGGTCTCTGAATCTTTTAAGCTCTTGCCGAGTAGCTCTTCACATTTCTCGAGTCTGTAAACAACGGTGTTCCGGTGAACGAATAATCTTTTAGCAGTTTCGGATATTTGGCAATGCGTTTCGAGATAGACGGATAATGTCTCTAATAAGGGTTGCTCCTCCTCGGTGAAAATTTTTGAAAATCCCTGTAGTGCAAAAAGATAAAAGTTCTTTAAGTCTTCTTCGGGGATGATTCTCAGTAATTCCACAATATCCCTCGTCTGGAAAGCTTGGATATATTCTGTCCTTTTCGAACGACCTCCTTCCAGAAGGGAGTCGTTCGCTTCTTTGTAAGAGTTTTTTGTTTGTAAAAAACTTGGGCTCATAAGGCTCACTCCGAAAGAAATCGTGCAGTCGAACTGGCTGGATATTATCTTCTGCAATGATTTAAGCGAGATTTCGACAGTTTGGAGAACATCGGCAAAGACTTCACTCACTTCGTATAAAAGAATGCATTTCTTACCTTTTGTAAAGAGATGGATGGGATTAGGTGATATGCGAAGCTCATCTTCTAAAAATTCGTATATCGAATCAGCCCTACGTTGCAGCTGTGTGTAACTTTTGGCCAATTCGGATTCATCGATTTTTCCGACTGCACATATATAGGCTTGTTCATTATGTAAGGAAAACTCTTTTGCCCGGTTTATGATTTCCTCTTGTGAGGAGAAACTGCCATCAAGAAAATGAAGGAAGAAATCATTTCGGGTATTTCGATCATGCTGTTTAAGGGCATGCTCTTTCATCAAGGCAAAAGAAATGACATTAGTTGCCTGCTCTATCGTCAGTGTTATGAGGTTATCACTAGTCTTGATTTCTCCTGATATCGTCAAATAGCCGATTTTTTCTTCATACATATAGATGGGGAATATTGTATAGGTTCGTTTATTGGATAGAGATGAAAAGGAAATGAATGAAGTTTTGGTTTTATGAAATCGGAATCCTTCATCACTCATTTTTTTGATTATTGGAATAATTCTGGATGTTGAAATTGGATGGAATATCGGATTAAGATACTGGTCAATTAATATGATGGGGTATCCAATCATATCCGATAAATGATCAAGGAGCTTTTGTATTCCTTTCCCCCGCATGATTAAGTTTGTGAATTGCTTATGTGTTTCCATTGCAAATGTCAATTCCGCTGCCCGTTGATCCAAAATCCCCCGTAATGTATGGTTGATAATTTCCCCAAGTGACATTTCTGCCGGGAGATCAATGATTGGAAGGGATAATTCATTGGCAAGAACCAGTACGTCCTCAGGAATTTCTTTTAGAAATCTACTTGTCTTTATCCCGAGGGCTGCGCAACCCTGGTTTGCCATCGCTTCGACGAGTGATGACAAAAGGCGTGGGTTATCCTTTACGTGATAAGCCGTGGTCACAAGGAATTCATTTGGTTTTAAAAAGTTGATGATATCTGGAGCATCCATCATGTTGACTGTCTGGACTTTGCGTTCGTTCCCTGTTTCTCCGGCAATTATATTCATGCCGGTTAAAGCGGGCATTGTTAAAAGATCTGTTACCTTCATCTGAAACACCTCATTTGGGGAAAATAAATTATTGAGTGTGATTTTATAAATACAGCTGTATATGAATCCAATGAATTGAATCGGGTTTTACATGTCCTGTATATCTTGAATCATTACGATTACACACATGCTTTGCGGATTTTAATTATCATATCATACAAATCCTTTGGCATATCTTACGAACTTCATTGTTTGGTTTATTGTTAGGGTGTATAAAAATAGGTTTTTGTGTAAGGTTTTATAAAAATTAACGTGAGAATAAGGGCGGCGATAAAATGAGTGAAAGCACAGTTGCTTCAAGTAAGAAAAAAAGAGTAACTCCGTTTTCGAAAGAATGCAGATTCGGCTATGAGTAATGGGATGTATTATCGCAATATTGGTTTCGTGTGGCTGCAGTGGGGGAAGTGTCGGAAAAACCGATAGGCATTAAACTTCTGGGTGTACACCTTGTCCTTTATCGGGCCAGTGGGAAGATTATCGTTGCAAGGGACCTTTGTCTGCATCGTGGTGGGCGGAGAGTGATGAAATCGTATGCCCTTACCACGGTTTTCTGCACCCTCTTCCTTTACAGGCATTATTTGATTGCTTTTCGTTGGTTATTTTGCACAAAAATACCCTGAAATACTAACAGAATTGTCAATGAAGTTATATGCGAAAGCAAGTAAAATAATAGATAACAAAAATTTGCGAATATTCATAACATGAGTGGATATTGGAAGGGAGGCGATGGGATGGGCATTCAAATCGAACAGTCCATAAATGAAAAGGACGAAGTTGCTTCGATGATTGAATGGTTAGCATCTTTCGGGGCAACGAAGAGTAATGGGGTGACCCGGTTATTATATTCCAAGGAATGGATGAGCGCTCAGCAGGCAATGAAAACTGAGATGGAAAAAGAAAACCTTATTACATATTTTGATAGTGTAGGCAACTTGTTTGGCAGGCTTGAGGGAACGGGCCCCTCCGGTGAAACCATTTTGACCGGCTCTCATATAGACACGGTCAAGGATGGAGGGAAATATGACGGTGCATATGGGGTCGTCGCTAGTTTCCTGGCAGTTAAGAGGTTGTATAAATCCTATGGAAAACCGCGGAAGACGATTGAAGTCGTTTCCTTTTGTGAGGAGGAAGGAAGCAGATTTCCTTTAACGTTTTGGGGATCGAGGAATATTAAAGGAGCCTATGGTCTTGAGCATGTCAGGGATTTAAAGGATACTGAAGGAATTCCTTTTTTGGAAGCCATGAAAAAATCAGGGTTTGAACCTGAAGCCTATATAACCCCGGTCCGCGATGACATTGAACGGTTTGTCGAAATTCATATAGAACAGGGGATGGTGCTTGAAAAGAATGAGAATACAATTGGGGTCGTCAGCCATATTGTCGGGCAGCGCCGTTATACGGTGAAAATCATTGGTGAGAGTGATCATGCGGGCACCACTCCCATGTCCTATAGAAAGGATGCAGTCGGTTTTGCTTCTGAATTCATTTCTTTTTTAACGAAAAAAACGAAGGATATGGACCCGGGTTTAGTTGCGACTGTCGGCAGAATGAATGTTAAACCTAATGTCCCGAATGTCATTGCTGGTGAAGTGGAGTTCAGTCTCGATATCAGGCACTACGAGGAAGTGGTTCTTGAAAGGTTTTGTCAGGAAATCTTTTCGACTTTCGATTCCTTGGCAAAAGAAGGTGAAATGAAGCTGGAGGTTTCACAATGGATGGATGTCAAACCTGTCGCGATGGATTGGGAAATGAATCGCCTTGCCCGAAAGATAGCTGAAGATAAAAATATACCTTACCAAGATATGGTCAGCGGAGCCGGGCATGATGCACAGGTATTTGGTTCGTATTGTCCGACTTGCCTGCTGTTCGTTCCAAGTAAGGGTGGGATCAGCCATTCGCCTAAGGAGTTTACGAGTGTTGCGGATATGGAAAAGGGAATCGACGTTTTAAGTGAAATACTATATAAATTAGCCTATTAAAAGGAGTGGTTAAAATGGCATATTCAGAATTGAATGCACCGATGAGAACGATCATGACACCAGGCCCGGTCGAAGTGGACCCGCGTGTCTTAAGGGCGATGAGCACACCGATATTAGGGCAATTCGATCCTGCATTCACTACTATCATGAATGAAGTGATGGAAATGCTGCGTTTGGTTTTTCAAACGAAAAATAAATGGGCGTTCCCGATAGATGGCACCTCAAGATCGGGTAATGAAGCGATTCTATGCAGCATCATTGAGCCGGGAGATAAGGTTCTGGTTCCGATATTCGGAAGATTCGGTCACTTGTTGGTGGAAATTTGTGAGCGATACGGAGCTGAAGTCCATACGATGGAATGTCCTTGGGGAGAGGTGTTCGAACCGCAAGCTGTAATCGCGGAAATCAAGAAGGTCTCCCCTAAAATAACAGCGATCGTCCATGGGGAAACTTCCACTGGTTGTATGCAGCCTTTGAAGGAAATCGGGTCGGCCTGCCGTGAATTGGGTGTCCTGCTTGTGGTGGATGCGGTTGCCTCCATTGGGGGCACCGATGTAAAGGTGGATGAATGGTGTATTGATGGATTGATAGGCGGGACACAAAAGTGCTTGTCCGTTCCTTCAGGTATGGCACCGATTACGTATAACGAGCGAATAGAAGAGATCATCCAGTCCCGCAAAAAGGTGGAACGTGGTATTGCGACCGATGAAGACAACCAAAAGGTTTCGCTCCGTCTTCCGATCACCAGTAATTATTTCGATTTAAGCATGCTGCAGGATTATTGGGGTCCGCGCCGTTTGAATCACCATACAGAAGCGACTTCCATGATTTATGCATTGCGTGAAGGATTGCGCCTTGTGCTTGAAGAAGGTCTGGAGACGCGTTTTGCCCGTCATGAACTCCACGAAGCTGCTCTCGTTGAAGGGATCAAGGCGATGGGACTAACGTTATTCGGGGATGGGAAAAACAAACTTCCGTGTGTAACTTGCATCGAAATTCCAAAAGGAATCGATGGGGAAGCTGTAAGAGCCATGCTGTTGAATGAATTCAGTATCGAAATCGCTTCCTCGTTTGGTCCGCTTCACGGGAAAATCTGGAGGATCGGGACCATGGGATTCAGCTGTAGGAAAGAAAACATCCTCTTTGTATTGGCCTCCTTGGAAGCTGTCCTTTTGCGCCAGGGGTTCCAAGTGAATCGGGGAGAGGCTTTGCAGGCTGCACTCGATGTGTATGTGGGAAAGACGGAGAAAGTGGTTGCATCCAGGGGAACTCTTTGATTTTATAAAACTATTTTGGAGGAGTTGTCGTATGTCAATATATGATCTTATTATCCGCAATGGGTATGTAGTTTTTCCTGATGAAGTGAAGAAGGCTGATCTTGCAATCCGGGATGGGGTGATTGTTAAGGTTGGGGATCATCTGGATGGTAAAGCGAATGAAGAGTATGAAGCGGATGGCCAGCATATCTTTCCTGGTATGATTGATGTCCATGTGCATTTTAGTGAACCTGGCCGCGCTCATTGGGAAGGCTTTGAAACAGGATCGCAAATGATGGCAGCGGGAGGCTGCACCACATATTTCGATATGCCCTTGAATGGAATCCCTTCAGCCATCGATCGAAAGGCTCTCCTTGAAAAGGGCAAAATCGGTGAGATGAAGTCAGTTATAGACTTTGGATTATGGGGAGGATTGGTCCCAGGAAATATTGATGAATTAGAGGATCTTGCCAAATCCGGAGTCATCGGATTTAAAGCTTTTCTCTCAGCGACGGGGAATGAGGAGTTTGAGCGAGCGGATGATTTCACCCTTTTACATGGAATGAAGAAAATTGCAGAATTGGGCAAGGTATTGGCCCTTCATGCGGAAAGTGATCCGATCACTCAGTGGTTTAAGCAGGATAAAGAGAAGAATGGACTATTCAGTGCGAATGATTATGCTGCTACAAGACCTGTGCAAGCGGAAGCGGAGGCTGTGGGACGTGCCATTACATATGCAGAGTTAACAGGCTGTCCGCTGCACTTTGTCCACATTAGCAGTAGTTTGGCAATCGGAAAAATTGAATCGGCCAAACAAAAGGGGCTGGATGTGACGGTTGAGACGTGTCCGCATTATTTATTATTCAATCAGGATGATTTAATAGAAAAAGGTGCGGTTGCAAAATGTGCTCCCCCACTAAGGGGAAGAGAAGAACAAGAAAGATTGATTACCTGTTTAATGGAGGAGAAATTCGATATGATTTCTTCCGACCATTCACCATGCCCTTATGAGCTGAAAGATCCTGCCATACATAATATTTTTGAAGCGTGGGGCGGAATAAGCGGAGGGCAATTTTCGCTAATGTCGATGATAGAGTTGGCTGTATTACACGATATCCCGCTTCATAAAGTCGCTATGTGGACAGCTTCAGCCCCGGCAAAAAGATTTGGTCTCTCTTCTAGAAAAGGACAAATTAAGCACGGGATGGATGCGGACCTTGCTATCGTTTCCCTTAATGGTACGCATGAAGTTTCGGAAACGAATTTTTTCGCGAAACATAAGCAAAGCGTTTATATGGGCCATACCTTTCCTTGCCAAATCACGGCTACCATTAATAGAGGGAAAATAGTTTATCAGACTGATGTAATAAGTGAATGGGAGCGTGGGGAATGGTTAAAAGTGATAGATTCCGGTATTGCGGTCAATAACTAGGGAGAAGGCTTTGCAAATAAGGTTCGGGGCAATTGAATTCATTATAAGAGAGGGTGATTCCGAATCGGAAATCCCCCTTTTTTTCTATGCTTACGTATCCTTGGAAAATCAAGGGAAAGGAAACCGGACAAATGGATTGCTTGTACGGTTCAAACGTTACTTATTCAACTTGGTCGACGAAATATTTATTTTTCCTGAATACCATCGCTTCCATGGTTGCAATCAATTCCCTTTCATTTGACACGTCTATTTTATACCATGCCAGTTTATGGTTTTTCTTTATCTCTTCCGCTCTGGCAGTTAAAGTCTCACCCCGTTTGCCAGCTGATAAGAAATTGATGTTGTTTGAAACGCCAACTGCTATTTTTCCATATGAATTGCTGGCTGCTGCGAACACGTAATCAGCGAGTGAAAAGATAATCGCACCGTGAACCGTTCCGTGTGAATTGAGCATATGGTCACTTGGAATCAATTCTGCTTCAGCTGTGCCGGGACCGAGTTTCGTCAACTTCATCCCGAGAAAAGAAGCATATGGTTCGTCGACAAGTACCTGTTTGATTTGGTCGTAATGCAATTCGTGAATATCCTGATCTAAATGAGTGGTCATGGAAATCTCCCTTCCTTTAATGGTCTTTTGCTGAACTTACTCCATACCCGGTGTTGGATTTGAACAGTACTTCAGGAAAATTGTTTTCCTCACCTTTTGCCGTTGACAGGATTGTACCTAAATAGGCTCCAATAAAGCCAAGCGGCACGGTGAAAATGGTAGGGTTGCTCATTGTGAAGAGGGGATTGCCTGTGAAAATACCCATCCCAGGTTCCGGATTCCATACATTGGGACTGAGCATGACCAGTATGATGGAACTGAGTAACCCGAATAACATTCCTGTGATCGCTCCGGTTGCGTTGAAGCGTTTCCAATATATTGTGCAAAGGATGATCGGTAAATTGGCACTTGCAGCAATTCCAAGCGCAAGGACTGAAAGAAAAGCGACATTCATTGATTGTGCAAATAAAGCAAGTAAAATCGAAATGACCGCTACGCCGACCGAAGCCATTCGGGCGACGAGTATTTGCTGTTTTTCCGTAATCTTTCCTTCTTTGATGATTTCACCGTATATATCATGTGCAAAAGCGGATGCCGAAGTTAAAACAAGACCGGATACAACCGCTAAAATCGTAGCAAATGCCACAGCAGAAACGAAAGCGAATAAAAATTCACCGCCCATGGTTAGTGCAAGAAGGGGCGCGGCCATGTTTCCTGCCGAGTTCGCTTCGACGATCCGGTCAAAACCGACGAAAGATGCAGCACCGAAACCAAGGAAGATCGTCATGATGAAAAATATCCCTATAAACCATGTGGAATATACGACGGATTTCCTTGCAGTAGCTGCGTCTTTAACTGTAAAGAAGCGGACGAGTAAATGCGGAAGGCCTGCTGCTCCAAGGACAAGCGACATATTAAAGGAAATCATGTCAAGCCCATCGGTGTATTTATTCCCAGGATTCAAAAAATCCTTTCCGAGCGGTGTTGCAGTTTGAACATGATGGAACATCTCTGAAATGTTGAAATTAAAACGGGAAAATACGATGAACGTCAGCACAGCGGAACCGCCTAGTAAGAGAACAGCTTTGGTGATCTGCACCCAGCTTGTAGCCCTCATCCCGCCGAAAATTACATAAATCGTCATCAATATACCGACAAGAAGGACGGAAAGCCAATAATCGATGCCGAGCAATAGTTTAATTAATCCCCCTGCACCAACAAGTTGTGCAATCATGTAAAAGATTGAAATGACAAGTGTGTTAGCCGCAGCTATCCCACGCACTTTTTTTGATTTAAAGCGTGCTGAAATCATGTCTGCCAGCGTAAACTTACCTAGATTGCGAAGTGGTTCCGAGACAAGATAAAGTAAGACAAGAAAGGCAACAAGGTTCCCGATGCTCATATAAAAGCCATCAAAACCAATCAGTGCGATGGCACCTGTAATTCCCAGGAAAGAAGCGGCTGACATAAAGTCACCTGCGACGGCCAAACCATTTTGCCATGCTGTCAATCCGCCGCCGGCAGTATAAAAATCACTGGCATTTTTCGTTTTCTTAGAAGAGTAATAGGTTATTGTGAGCGTTAACAAAATGATGCCTAAAAAAAGCGTTAGGGATAAAATGCTCATTCGCCAAGCTCCTTTTCATATTTATTCAAGATGTTTTTAGCCATCTTGTCGTACTTCGCTGACTTTTTAATATAGACGAATCCTCCTATCCATACTACGGCAAATTGGAGAAGTGCATATACCCAAGCCCAAGTAATATGGAAGAAGGCTTCGCCTTTCAGTACGTCACTATAAGCAGCTAAAATTGGCAGAACAAAATAAAAGGCAAGAAAGAAGAGAGTGACAGGTACGATGAAAGCATTTTTCTTTTGAATCAGTTCCTTGAATTCTTCCGTTTCAATTAATTGACGATACTTGTTTCCACTGTCATGACCTGCGGGTGAATGCCCCGTTTTAACCGGCGATTCCATAATAATCCCCCTTTTCGTTATAGTACAAATTTAAAACGTCCGTAGTTAAAGTGATATATCACTGTTAAAGTTAACATAGTCAGAAAATTTAGTAAATTAGAAAATGTTTTTTGTTTATTCTGTCATTTTTTGTGGAATTGAAAAAAACATTATTGACAACGTAGAAACGACGTATTAATCTTGAAAATGAATCATAACGATAATTTGATACCCGTTTTATAAACGTTATGAAAGAGGGGTCGGATGGGACACGAGCAAAATTAAGGGGGACTGAAACAATGTACAATCCGGAAGTTGAAACGGCAACGCGTGCTGAAATGGAAAGTTTACAATTGGCACGTCTTAAGAAAACGTTAAGCCATGTATATGAAAATGTTTCTTATTACAGAGAAAAATTTGAAGAGCTGGGCCTTGATCCAGAAGATATTCAAACTCTAAACGATGTGACAAAGCTTCCATTTACAAAAAAACAGACTCTTCGTGATCATTATCCATTCGGTTTATTCGCAGTTCCAATGGAGGAAGTAACGCGTATTCATGGTTCATCAGGAACAAGCGGAAAGCCTACAATTGTCGGGTATACAAAAAACGATTTGGAAAACTGGGCAACGATCGTCGCACGTGGAATTGTAGCCGCTGGAGGTCAAAAATCAGATATTTTCCATAACGCATATGGATATGGTCTGTTTACGGGCGGACTTGGCCTCCATTGCGGTGCAGAAAAGCTGGGGGTAGCCACCGTACCAATTTCAGGGGGGAATACCGATCGCCAGATTACGATCATCAATGATTTTAAACCGCGCGGCATTTGTGGAACCCCTACTTATATTTTGAATCTCGCTGAAAAGATGGAGGAGATGGGGATTGACCCTGCTGATAATGGGCTTGAGTATGGTATTTTCGGAGCTGAGCCGTGGTCAGAGGCAATGAGGGCAACACTTGAAAGGAAACTGAATTTGAAAGCGATCGATATTTACGGACTAAGTGAAATCATGGGGCCAGGAGTTGCGATTGAATGCCATGAAGCACAGGATGGACTGCATGTCGCAGAAGACCATTTTCTTGTCGAGGTCATTAACCCGGACACGCTTGAACTAGTTGAGGACGGCGAAGATGGGGAACTTGTCTTTACCAGCCTTACAAAGGAAGCGTTGCCAATCATTCGTTATCGGACGGGTGATATCGCCTCCATTACCCATGAACCTTGTAAATGCGGGCGTACCACAACAAGAATGTCCCGTGTGAAAGGCAGAACGGATGATATGATCATAGTCAGGGGAGTGAATGTATTCCCTTCTGAAATAGAGCGTGTGTTATTCCAAATGGAGGGAATTGTGCCTCATTATCAGATTCATCTCGTTAAGAAGGGGAAGATGGATGGTGTTGAACTGCACATTGAAATTGAAAGCGGTTTCTACAAGAAGATTGAAGAAGACTTAACGCATGGAGATGTAGAGATATTAAGGAAAACGATTCAGCATCATATGAAATCTGCATGTCTTGTAACGATGGATATTGTTGTCAACATTCCAAAAAGCATTCCGCGCTCAGAAGGAAAAGCCATTCGGGTCGTTGATAAGCGGAAAGATGAAGTGATTAGTTTATAACTGGCTGGAAAGGAGGGTGCCATTAGTTGGGTTTTAATGCTCGAGCCTTTCGCAAATCTTGTAAAGATTGCACACCGGAGGGGGAAATTCCGTGCTCATGAACATAGCGTTGAAAACCATGCGAATTCTGACGTTTGGTTTATGACTCCATCTGTCCCGATTGAATTACGTGGAGCAGAAGAAATCGATGTGGTGCTCGAAAACGTGATTGAAGGGGAAGAAGAGATACATAAAACGGATGCCGCTGACTACGGGCTTTGAGTCCGATTAAAGTCTGGAATCTTGATATTGAAAAAATGCGATTGTCGTTAATTCTAGAATGGAAATGAACATTCCGGGGATTTATGCCGCTGGGGATATCTGCATTTATGAAGGGAAAGTAAAGTTGAGCCAGTGGGTTTGGAGAAGCATCTACTGTAATCGGCAATGCAAAGGAACTTATCGATCCATTTTCAAAGGTTCAGCCCCTTCATGGCACAAGCTTAATGGAAAAGAAGAAGGATTTAATCATGAAATAGAGAATGAGGAAGGCATCTTGGCTAAATATACAGTTGTGGATCAAGAAACTTGCATTGCTTGCGGTGCCGCTGCACCGGAAATCTTTGATTACAATGATGATGGAGTGGCATTTGTCATCTTGGATGAACATGAAGGAACTGCAGTGGTCGCAGAAGATTTATTTGATGATCTGGATGATGCACTGGAAGGCTGCCCAACAGAGTCAATTAAAGTGGAATCTTCACCGTTTAAAGTTTTAGTTGATTAAAAGAATCGTAAAATCCCCTTATAATTTCCTTTTATTTCGAAAAAAGAGACGGAATAGTCTTGCATTAAATATAACAGTAAAATATAATAACGTTATATAAACGTTACATTGAGATATGAGAGGTGAATTGGATGAACGTTCTTTTAAATGATATGGCAGAACAAGAAAAACTAAACCAATTTATTGCCAGAATCGAAGCAGGAGAAAAGATAGAAGCGGATGATTGGATGCCGGAAGATTACCGGGGCACACTTATCAAGTTAATATCGATGCATGGCATCAGTGAAATCATGGGAGCGCTTCCGGAAAAGGAATGGGTACCTAAAGCCCCGACTTTAAATAGGAAACTTGGAATCATGGCAAAGGTGCAGGATGAAATGGGGCATGGACAATTATTGCTTCGAGTCGCCGAGGATTTGCTAAAGCCTTACAGTAAAAAACGGGATGACCTTATGCAAGATTTGTTTAAAGGAGATTTAAAGTTTCATAATGTTTTCCATATGGAAGCCAAATCCTGGGGCGATGCGGGATTGATTGGCTGGCTGGTTGATGGGGCAGCCATCATTTCCCAGACGAACATGCTTGGCGCTTCATACGGACCTTATGCCCGAGCATTACAGCGAATTTGCGCGGAAGAAGTTTTTCACGCTCAGCATGGTGAAGCGATAATCATGGCTTTGGCTGAAGGAACGGAAGAACAAAGGGAATTGGTCCAAGACTCCATCAATTATTGGTGGGAATCTTTATTACTCTTCTTTGGACCTCCCAGTAAGAAAGAAGTGGGCACATCCAAACAGGATATTACGATTAAGTACAAAATCAGAACCAGTACGAATGAAGAGCTTCGCCAAGCCTTTTTTTCTAAATATGTGAAGCGGATCCTTTCACTTGGCTTTACCATTCCCGATGAAACACTAAGGTTTGATAAAGAATCGAAAACCTGGATTTACCAACAACCGGATTGGGGGAAATTGAAGGTGTTCGCAAGGAATGAAGGTCCCCGTTCGCAGGATCGCTTAAGTCTTCGAAGAAATTCTTATGAAAAAAATAAATGGGTACGCGAGGCGTTAGCGCCAAAGATCATCTAAGGGAGGGGGAAGGACGAAATGGAAACTAGACAAGAAAATTACTTTGAAGAATTTGAAGTATTTAGCCGTAAAACGCAAACTTCACCCGTTCAATACCACTTCAGCCTGCTGGCCCCCAATGAGGATATCGCCATCATGATGGCACAAGAAAATTTCATGAGACGTGAAGCAGTTGATGATATCTGGGTCGTGAAGAGACAGAATATACGGAAAATGACGATTGAGGAAAAGAAAACGCTTCAACGTATTGATAATAAAGATTACAGGACCACAAAAGGGTATGGATATTTGAAGAAAAAATGGCGGAAGTATGAGCAGGGAATGCTCGATGAAAAAGAGATAATGTCTTGGGCTGGAGGCGTGAAAAATGAAGAATGAATCATTGAAGAACATCGCAATCAAGGAATTGCTACTTCAACTGGCGGACGATGACTTCATCCATTCATACAGAGGTGCAGAATGGCTTGGACTCGCACCGCATATCGAAGAAGATGTTGCATCCGCCTCGATATCCCAAGACACGATGGGGCATGCAGCCATATATTATAAGTTACTTGATGAACTCGGTGAAGGGGATGCGGATAAGTTGGCTCATGACCGTCCCACTAAGGAACGGCGCAATGCGATCATTCTCGAATTGGTCAATGGTCCTGGTTACTATATGAAAGACCCGGATTATGATTGGGCGTTTGCGGTAGTGCGGAATTATTTTTATACCCAAGCCAAAGCAATTAAGGTTCAGTCCCTTCATTCATGTTCATATGAACCGCTTGCTGAAGTGGCACAAAAGGTACAGATGGAACTTTACTATCATTTGATGCACTGGAAAACCTGGTTCGTCCAATTGCTGGGATCTGGTCACGAAGAAGCGGTTTTGAGAATGAAGGCTGCGATTGAGAAAACGATGCCGGATTTCGCTGGCGTATTTTCACTTGGACAATATGGTGAGGAAATGGTGGAGCTTGGCTTGATAGAAGGCGAAGCTGACTTACAGAAGAAGTGGATCGAGGCTATCACCCCAATTTTTGAAAGTGTTGGCTTGGCAGCAACCATTGAAATAGGCATGGCAAGAGGTGATGGTCGTAATGGCCAGCATACGGAGGATTTGGAAAAGGCGTTAGAAACGTTAAGCGAAGTGTACGCTACAGATAGAGCAGCTTCATGGTGAATCAATAGAAAAGGGGAGGGGTATCATGTCGACCGTACAGTTAAACACAGAAGAAATAAATAAACTCCTGGAAGACGTTAAAGATCCCGAAATCGATACAGTAAGTATTCTGGATTTAGGGATGGTTGAAGACGTGACGGTTTCAGGCCAGGACGTTTCGGTAAAAATGCTGCCAACCTTTCTTGGGTGCCCGGCATTGTCAATCATTCAAAAAAATGTGGAAACAGCCCTTCGACAGCTGCCTGCCGTAAAAAATGTAAGTGTGGAATTTTTACGTTCCCCTTCCTGGACATCCGATCGAATTACGGAAAAGGGGAAAGCTGGATTGAAGGTTTTCGGAATATCCCCTCCTCCTAGACAAATGAAAAGTGATGGATCATGGCATGTGGATTGCCCATATTGTGAATCTACATATGTCACGATGGAAAATATCTTCGGTCCAACGGCCTGCCGCAGCATTTTATATTGTAAAGCATGCAAAAATCCGTTCGAAGCGATGAAACCGATGATAAAAATAATCTAATAAATGGAGGTTCTATAAAATGGTAAAGTTAATCGCCCTATACAAACAACCTGAAAACAAGGAAGAGTTCGATGAGCACTATTTCAATGTACATGGTCCGATAACGGAAAAAATTCCCGGTCTTCAAAAAATGGAGGTCACTAAAATTGTAGGGACCCCAATGGGCAAAGACTCTGAATATTACATTCTTTGTGAAATGTATTATGAAGACCATGATGCACTGCAACAAGGAATGCGTTCCCCGGAAGGAAAAGCATCAGGGAAAGATTTAATGGGCTTTGCCGGGAAACTTGTAACGATGATGATCGGCGAAGAAATAAAATGAATGCGCTTCAATTCATTGAAACGTCAATCGCGGATGGCATTGGTTATATCTCTTTAAATCGGCCGAAGCAACTGAATGCCCTTAACAGGAAAATGGTGAGGGAAATAGTTTCAACCATGGAAGAATTCGACCGGGACACACAAGTGAAGGTGATCTTGCTATCGGGAAATGGGAAAGCATTTTCCGCTGGAGCTGATATTGACGAGATGGTGAACGACAATCCAATCAGTATGGAGTTAACGAACCAATTTGCCGATTGGGATCGAATAAGCTTAGTCAAGAAGCCTGTGATTGGTGCGGTGAAAAGTTTTGTATTCGGTGGTGGTTTTGAACTTGCTTTATCCTGCGATTTCTTGATTGCCGCCAGCGATACCCAGTTTTCCTTTCCGGAGGTGACACTAGGGGTCATGCCTGGTGCAGGGGGAACCCAAAGGTTGACGAAATTGGTAGGGAAGACGAAGGCACTTGAATGGATATTGACGGCTGAAAGGATTAAGGCAAAGACAGCCCTGCAATATGGTTTCATTAATAAGATCGTTGCTCCTGAATTGTTAATGGAACAAGCGGTGGATTTTGCTAGAAAGATAGCGAAGCAACCCCCGTTAGCTGTAAGGCTGATTAAAGAATCCGTCAATAAAGCCGTTGATTACCCCTTATATGAGGGCATGCAATTTGAACGGAAGAACTTCTATATTCTTTTTGCATCAGAGGACCAAAAAGAAGGAATGAAAGCATTTGTAGAAAAAAGAGAGCCGGATTTTACAGGCGGATAAGGGGTGCTCTATGTACGAAACCATTAAATATAGGGTTGAAAATGGAGTGGCTTGGCTTACTTTGAACCGTCCTGATAAACTAAATGCCTTTACGTCCCAAATGAATAAGGAAATACAGAAAGCGATCAAAATATCTGCGGGGTCAGATGAAGTGCGGGCCATTATCATTACAGGAGAGGGCAGGGCCTTTTGTTCGGGGCAAGATTTATCGGATGTTGATGAGGGCATGAATTTAGGCCAGATGCTGCGCGAAAACTACGGTCCGATGATGCAGCAAATAGCAAACTGTGAAAAACCGATCATTGCAGCAGTCAATGGAGTGGCTGCAGGGGCTGGCTTCAGCCTGGCACTGGCATGCGATTTCCGGCTTGTTTCCGAAAAAGCCAGTTTTTTAAATGCTTTTGTCAATATCGGATTGATACCTGATTCGGGGAATCTGTATTACCTTTCGCGGATCGTTGGTCATGCGAAAGCCTTGGAATTATCTTTATTGGGGGAAAAGGTCACGTCTAGCGAGGCGAAAAATATCGGGCTCGCTACAAAAGTGATCGGTGTGGAAGAATGGAATGAGCAATTGAAAGCCTTTGCTGAGAATATCGCAAACAAACCAACGAAAGCAATCGGTTTAATAAAAAGATACTTAGAGGCGTCCTATCACCTTTCATTGGACGAATACTTAAAAGAAGAAGCGGAGGGTCAGCGAATTGCTGGCTTAACGAAGGACTATGCAGAAGGTGTGGCAGCATTCACTGAAAAAAGGAAAGCTCAATTCATAGGCAAGTAATATAGAAAAGGGAGTGGGATTACATGGTTAGAGTTCAAGAGGCGGCATTTGAAAAAGCGGAAATGAAGCGTGATTATTATCATCTGATCATTAATGGAGAAAGAGTGGAAAGCTCTGATGGTAGCACGATTGATGCGTACAATCCTGCAACTGGTGAAATCATTGCCAAGGTTGCCAAGGCTACAAAGGAAGATGCAGAAAAAGCTGTTCAAGCTGCACGTGAAGCATTTGATAACGGGAAATGGAAGAAAACTCCGATTAATAAACGGTCTCGTGTTTTGAACAAAATTGCAGCAATCATGCGTTCACGCTTTAATGAATTGGTAGAATTGGAGGTTCTGAACAGCGGCAAATCCATTTCTGCAGCACAAGGCCAAGTTATGCAGGCAATTGAAGATTTCGAGTTTTATGCAGGCGCTTTAGTTGCACACCGCGGATCTGTCAATAATGTACCTGGTCAATTCCATAACTATACGGAAAAAGAGCCAGTAGGTGTTTGTGCTCAAATCATTCCTTGGAATTACCCTATGATGATGGCAGCTTGGAAAATTGCACCTGCAATTGCAGTTGGCTGTTCAGTCATTGTCAAGCCAGCTTCGTTAACGCCGCTGACTGCCATTGTATTAGGGGAAATCTGTTTAGAAGCTGGTGTTCCTTCCGGTGTGGTCAATGTCATTCCAGGTCCTGGATCGGATGTAGGGAATTACCTTGTCGAGCATCCGAAAGTGAATAAGGTGGCCTTTACAGGTTCTACGCCAATCGGCAGGGATCTTATGGGCAAAGCTTCACAAACATTAAAGAGGGTGACATTGGAGCTTGGCGGAAAGTCCCCTAATATTGTCTTTGAAGACGCGGACCTTGAAGCAGCTATCGATGGATCACTATATGGAATTTTCTACAATACTGGGCAATCTTGCGAAGCTAGATCCCGTTTATATGTACACGAAGAGATATACGATGAGTTCGTTGCCAGATTCGTAGAAAAAACAAAGAAATTGAAATTGGGCAATCCACTCGACAAAGAAACACATGTTGGTGCAGTCATAGATCAAGGGCAATTGGATGTCATCGACAATTATGTACAATCTGCCATTGCTGATGGAGCGGAAATCCTGACAGGAGGAAAACCAGCGGTTATTGAAGGCTTCGAAAGCGGTTATTGGTATGAGCCGACGGTCATAGCGAATGTCAATCATGAAATGAATGTAGTGAAAGAGGAAATATTCGGACCGGTCGTTGTCATTATGAAATTCAAAGATGAAAAAGAGGCCGTAAGACTCGCGAATGATACCGAATTCGGTTTGGGGTCAGCGCTTTGGACAAAGGATGGCGGGCGTGCGACTCGAGTGGCAAATCAGATCGAAGCGGGAATCGTCATGGTGAATTGCCCATTCTCCGCATTTCCTGGAACACCATTCGGAGGCTATAAACAGTCAGGATTCGGCCGGGAACTTTGTATTGAAACACTTGATCTTTATACAGAAACGAAAAGCATCATTTCCTATCATGGTAGCCGTCCCTTAAATCCCTTTGGAATTTAATAAAACATAAAATAGGCGGCAGGCTGAACGGTATGTCGGAGAAGTAATTCAGAAATGGATGAATGCTGATCTGATTCACTGCAGCCAGCCCCTATTTATTTTTGAAGGAGGAATGAACGAATGATTAGAAATCTAGTGATTGTCGGATCTGGTGTCATGGGCAGGGGAATAGCCTATGTAGGAGCAACAGGAGGCTTCAATGTAGTGTTGGTGGATGTGAATCAAGATGCACTGGAAAGTGCAAGAATAGAGATCGATACCATTTTTGAGAAGGGTATGCGCTACCAAAAAATCACCCAGGAAGAGGCGGCAGCAGCAAAAAGCAGATTTTCGTATTCTTCCAATTTGAAAGAATCAGCAGCATATGCCGACTTAATCATAGAAGCAGTTCCGGAAAAGGCAGAAATTAAGAGGGCCGTCTTCGAAACGATTGAAGAGCACGCAAAAGAGGACTGCTACTTTGCAACCAACACTTCGACGATGAGCCCTACGGAAATTGGTTCTTATGGAAAGCGTCCCGAAAAAACGATTGCCATGCATTTTTTCAATCCTGTACAAAAGATGCCACTCGTTGAAATTGTACGTGGTCTTGAAACCAGCGATGAAACGGCAGCCATAATAAAAGAGGTTGCCGGTAAAATGGGAAAAGAAACCGTGGTCATTAATGAATTCCCTGGGTTTGTAACCAGCAGGATCAGCTGTTTGGTAGGTAATGAAGCGTTCTTTATGCTTCAAGAAGGTTTAGGTACACCAGAAGAAATCGATAAGGCAATAAAGTTAGGGCTGAATTACCCAATGGGACCATTTGAGCTAGGTGATTTGGTGGGATTGGATGCCCGTTTGAATAATTTAAAATATTTACATAGTAAACTTGGTGAAAAATACCGCCCGGCCCCCCTTCTTGAACAGTACGTTAAAGCTGGCAGGCTCGGCCGTAAGACAGGTAAAGGTGTGTACGATTATACAAAAGATGGCGAGCTGGTGAAGAAATGAAGGATGTTGTGATTATTGATGCTGTGAGAACACCAATCGGAAGATATAAAGGAGCTTTGAAAAGCGTTCGCCCGGATGACCTCGGTGCAATTGTAATCAAGGCGCTGACCAATCGCAATCCAGAGCTGCCGCCAGATCAAATTGAAGATGTCATCTTCGGGAATGCAAATCAAGCAGGAGAGGATAATCGCGATGTGGCCCGGATGTCCGCCCTTTTAGCTGGTCTTCCGGTGAATGTGGCTGGAACGACAATAAATCGTTTGTGTGGATCAGGACTGGATGCCGTCATGTATGCTGCACGCTCCATTGCTGTAGGTGAAGGCGATATTTATATCGCAGGCGGTACCGAAAGCATGACAAGGGCGCCGTACGTCATGGCCAAACCTGAGAGTGAATTTCCGCGGGGGTCAATGGAGCTTCAGGATACAACGATCGGATGGCGCTTCACGAATGAGAAACTTAAAGAAATGTATGGCACGGATTCGATGCCTCAAACGGCTGAAAATGTCGCCCGGCGTTTTTCGGTTTCAAGGGAGGACCAAGATCAATTCGCGTATCAAAGCCAGCAAAAAGCGAAAAAAGCAGTGGAAAATGAGCGTTTCATTAATGAAATCGTACCTGTTCGATATACGGATCGTAAAGGGAATGAAGTCATTGTCGAGAAGGATGAACACCCTCGTCCTGACACGACCATCGAAAAGTTGGAAAAACTCAAACCGATCTTTAAAGACGGCACTATAACGGCCGGTAATGCTTCAGGCGTAAATGATGGAGCCTCGGCATTACTTTTGATGAGTGCAGAAAAAGCACGGGAGCTTGGATTGAAACCTCTGGCCAAATATGTTGTAGGGGCGGTAGCAGGATTAGAACCGTCCATTATGGGCCTTGGCCCGATTCATGCCACTAAAAAAGCATTGGGCAGGGCAAGCTTGACGATTGAAGACATCGGGCTAGTGGAATTGAATGAAGCATTCGCTTCCCAATCCTTGGAGTGCATCCGCCAATTGAAATTGGATCAGGAGAAAGTGAATGTCAACGGCGGGGCAATAGCGTTTGGCCATCCGCTCGGTGCAAGCGGGGCGCGTATTTTAACAACACTTGTTCATGAAATGAAAAAGCGGAATGTACGATATGGTCTTGCAACGATGTGTGTCGGTGTCGGCCAGGGGATATCCGCCATTATAGAAAATATTGAAAATGATGGATGATGGCCCTTAATAGTTGTGCTTGCATAAGGGGCATATTTAAAAAAGGGGGAAGACACATGGCAAATGTCATTTATAAAGTGGAAAATCAAATCGGCTATATAACAGTGAATCGACCCGACGTATTGAATTGCTTCGACTATGGGACACTTTCTGAACTGCAGGAAGTCATCGATGCAGTATATGCCGACGACGATATCCGTGTCGTCATTTTCACGGGTGCAGGGGAAAAAGCATTTAGCGCAGGAGCGGATTTGAAGGAAAGGAAGACTTTGACTGATGCGGAGGTAAGAAGGAACGTTAAATCGATTCGGGATGTTTTTAATAGTATTGCAGGGCTACCGCAGCCAACGATAGCTGCCGTCAATGGATATGCATTGGGGGGAGGATTTGAATGGCTGCTTTCATGTGACTTTGCAATTGCTGCAGAAGGTGTTTCTTTGGGGCTCACTGAAACTAGCTGGGCCATTATTCCTGGAGCAGGCGGTACACAGCGGCTGCCTAGGTTGATTGGGGAAATGAAAGCGAAGGAATTAATATTCACTGCTAAAAAATTGACTGCGGAAGAGGCATGTCGATTAGGGATCCTTTTGAAGGTAGTGCCAAGGAATCAACTTATGTCAGTCTGTGAGGAATTGGCAGCCGATATCATGAAAAATGGGCCGATTGCAGTCAAACAAGCCAAATATGCGATTACCCAAGGAATGAATACAGACTTGCAAACTGGAATGGCCATAGAAGGAAAAGCCTATGAATTGACCATCCCGACTCAAGACAGATTGGAAGCACTCCAAGCATTTAGTGAACGAAGGAAAACGCATTTTACGGGTAAATAATATTGCGGTTTCATTTTAAAAAGATATAATAATAATTATGTCTTCCGTGTGAAATTAGTAACAATGTGAGAATGAGGTGAGAAAAATAGGAACTAATACGCAATCCATGATTTTTACGATTTACGGCGATTATATCCGTAACTATGGAAGTAAAATCTGGATAGGCAGTTTAATTCGGTTATTAAAGGAATTCGGTCATAATGAGCAGGGCGTACGTGTAGCCGTTTCACGAATGGTCAAGCAAGGGTGGATTCAGTCTGAGAAGCAGGGGAATAAAAGCTATTACTTTTTGACCGATCGCGGTGTACAGCGAATGGATGAAGCGGCCAATCGCATATATAAGATGAAACCAAATGATTGGGACGGAAAATGGCGTGTCTTAATGTACACGATTCCTGAAGATAAGCGGCAATTACGGGATGATTTCCGTAAAGAGTTAATATGGAGCGGGTTTGGCAGTTTTTCCAGTGGTTGTTGGATTTCCCCTAATGATTTGGAGAAACAAATCCATCGTTTGACCGAGAAATATGACATTAATGAGTATGTAGACTTTTTCATTTCGGAGTACAAGGGCCCAAAAGAAAACCAATCGCTTGTCGAGAAAAGCTGGCATTTAGAAGAGATTGAAAATAAATATGAAGAATTCATCGAGAAATACAGCAAACAATTCATCGTACATCAAAGCATCATTAGCAGGGGGGAAATGTCCGATGCTGATTGCTTTGTGGAACGAACGAACTTGGTGCATGAATACCGTAAGTTTTTATTTATCGATCCGGGCCTGCCAAAGGAACTGTTGCCTTCAAAGTGGAACGGGAATCATGCTGCTCTTTTATTTAGCCAGTATTATCAAGTCTTGGCTGAACCAGCTAGCCGTTTTTTTGAAAGCGTATTTCAGGAAAACAATGATATATGCCGGAAAGACGAAACCTATGATGCTAAAGATCATCCTCTTATCATCAAGTGAAAAAGAGCTTCAGCCAGTTGCTAATGACGACTTGCCGAAGCTCTTTTCTACATTATTATAGTCAACTAAAGACAACGGGGAAATTCCCTTTGTGATAATTATTCAAGTATCCCTTTGAAGTCCTTTCCTTTTTGAACATATGTATCAATCGAAAGTTGGATCAATTCAAGATCTTTATCATTCAATCTGCGAACCACTTTCCCTGGCGAGCCAACAACCAGCGAACGTGGAGGTATGCATTTCCCGGAGGAAATCAATGTATTCGCCCCGACAATGCATTCCTCGCCGATTTCTACATTATCCAATATCGTTGAACCCATACCGATAATGGATCGTTTGCCAATTTTACAACCATGTAGGATAACGTTATGTCCGACAGTCACTTCGTCTTCAATGACAACTGGGCATCCTTGAAATAAATGAATGGTGGAATTATCTTGAATACTGCATTTTTCTCCTATTGTGATTGAATCTTCATCACCGCGCAGAACGGAGTTAAACCAAATGGTTGATTCTTTCCCAATCGAAATATCACCGATTAAATGAGCGCCGGGTGCAATGAAAACGGTTTCGTGAATAGAGGGTTTCTTATTATTGTACGGAATAATCATAGTCTCGCTCCTTTTGGAAAAGTCAGAATTGTTTTTCTAATGAATATAGTATAACATTAATTGGACAGGGAGGGATTAAAGTGAAATATATTTGTGGACTTTTTTCAATAAAATACCCAATTATTCAAGGCGGCATGGGGAATATAAGCAATGCAAGCCTTGCGGCAGCAGTATCCAATGCAGGGGGCCTAGGGACAATAGGGTGCGGTACCATGAATCCCGAACAGGTAGAAGCCATCATTCTCGAAACCAAAGGTAAAACCAATAACAATTTCTCATTGAACATTCCAATCAATGTTAGTCCATATACAGATGAGTTAATCAATCTTGTCTTTAAGCATGATATACCTGTAGTATCCTTATCTGCAGGAAATCCTGCCCCTTTCATTCCATTATTGCAAAAAAAGAATATAAAAGTGATAGCCATCGTTGCATCGGTCAAGCACGCGCAAAAAGCGCAAGCTGCAGGGGCCGATGTGTTGGTTGCAGAAGGGTTTGAAGCTGCCGGCATCAATTCGAACCTGGAATTGACGACATTTACACTCATTCCGCAAATTAGCAAGCATGTGACGCTGCCAGTTTTGGCAGCTGGCGGAATCGGCAATGGACAGGGGGTGGCAGCTGCATTGATGCTTGGAGCTTCAGGGGTCCAGTTGGGAACCAGGCTGATCGCTACACAAGAGGCACCGTTCCATCCATCATATAAACAGAAATTAATCGATGCGATGGGGGATGATACGTTTATATTGGGCAGATCCGTTGGACAGGTCAGAAGAGTATTGAAGGACCCATACACGGAAAAAGTTCTGGATTTGGAAAAACAAGGACTGTCCCCAATGAATTATCGTGAAATGACCTCAGAAGTCCATCATATTAATGGTGCAATGAACGGGGATGTTAACAATGGTTTTATGAACAGCGGCCAGGTTGCCGGATTGATTGACAATATACCCACGGTTAAGGAATTACTTGATGGCATGATGAAAGATGCAAAAAAACAAATGGAGGATGGATTGAGCAGCCTTTCCACCCCCTTTATGATTTGAGAACTGGCGGAAGGGACCAATCTGATCATTATTGATTCCCATGGTAAACTACCGAAAACTTACATTATGGAAGATTGTGAGTGAATTTGTGATACAATGGAAAATGAACTTTTTGAAATCATGGGGTGCCCTTCAATTTGGGAGTACCCCTTTTCATATGTAATAAAAGGTAGAAAAGGGGAAACCTCCATGGAAACTTTAATAATGGATATAATTGAAGCGTTTAAATCCTTATCCTATTTCGGTGTGCTGCTAGCTCTGACTTTTGAATTCATTCCTGCTGAAATAGTCTTGCCACTGGCCGGATACTGGGTTTATCAAGGTGATATGAATCTATATTTGACTATACTTGCCGGTTCGCTTGGCGGGGTAACGGGCCCTTTGACGCTTTATGCTTTAGGTAAGTATGGCGGGAGACCGCTTGTTTTAAAGTTTGGGAAATACTTTCTGATCAAGGATGAGCAGTTGAACAAGGCTGACCGCTTCTTTAAAAGGTATGGTGGGGGAATTGCCTTCTTTGGACGGTTTGTACCAGGAATTCGTACCGCTGTCTCGCTGCCATGCGGAATATTGAAAATGAGTATTTGGAAATTCATTTTATATACCTATATGGCGATGCTTCCTGTAACAAGCATTTATGTTTATCTAGGGTATAAGTTAGGGCCGAAATGGGAGCAGGCAGGAGCCATCTTTTCACAATATGCTAATTTCTTGCTTATCCCCATCGCAGTTATAGTCATTTGGTTCATTATGAAGACTCAAAATCAAAAGCAAAGACAAAAACTAAGTCAATCAATAACAAAGAAGGCGCCATGATCAGGCGCCTTTTTCATTATGTTATTATTAGCAGAATCCACCGTAGCCGCCACCGTAGCCGCCACCGTAGCCGCCACCATATCCGCCACCGTAGCCGCCGCCGAATCCACAGCTGCATCCAATGATAATCAACAAGATAAATAATACGATCAGCAGTGCAAACCCGTTATCGAAACCGCCGCAACCGCCGCAACCGTCGTCACAACATTCATTTCTATGTCCACCCATTCAATTTCCTCCTCATACATATTATGGAATTGCATACCTAGCAAAACATCTTACCGGGAATACTTCATACTATGTATTATAGGCCGAAGTGTTTGCTTATTCATAAAAAATGGGCGTTAGCAAATCAGGGGAATAAGCCCGAATATTTTTTTGATTTCGTTTAAAATGTTATAATATACCATGCGGATTATGGGGGAAGGGAGCTGAACTTAGTCATGAAAGTGGCCATTATAACGGATGTGCATGGTAATGCTTCAGCGTTAAAAGCCGTTTTAAGAGTTATTGATCAAAGGGACGATATAGATCATATCTATTGTTTAGGAGATATGGTTGGGATTGGCCCGGATACAAATGAAGTCCTTGAGTTATTATTTGCACGAAATGATTTGTCGATGATAACTGGAAATCATGATGAAGCGGTCTTGGCCATCATTAACGGGGAGCCGCATCCGGACGGTCATATTCATGTAAAGGAGCATCATGAATGGATAGCTGAAAGAATGCATCGGAATTTCATAACCAAACTGGAGAAATTGCCTCGCACCATACAGCATATCATTAATGATCACTCCGTTTACTTCACACATTATCACATGGAATCGACGAAATTGGATGAGCACATAAGCCTTAATCCTTTTAGTAAAATCGTTGAACCGAATTTAAATAACTTAGAAATGCTATTTAAAGATCATCATCACGATTTAATTGGATTTGGACATCATCACCCTACCCATCTTTTTAGAAATGACCGAACGATATTCCTTAACCCAGGGTCTCTTGGCTGTAATGGTGAACCAGTTGCTCCTTATGCCATTGTTACGATTGAAAGTAAAGGTATACAGGTTAAGCTTGAAAAAGTAAACTATGATAATTCATCGTTCCTGTTATCGTATAAAAGCTTACAAGTTCCCGAGCATGAATTCATTATCCGGGCCTTCCATGGCGGACAACAGGCCTAATACGTTAATAATTGATGAAATATGGGGAAGAGTCGAGCATAAAGGTACATGCCTGGGGATACGATAATAGCAAAACATATGAAGCTGGAGGTAGGGTATGAAGGAAAAAGAACAGGTAAGTCAAGAGCAAGAAGTTAGGGAACGGCACAATCTTGTCTGTAATAATGAATTGTTTAATAAAGATTTATACGCCATTGTCGATGATACGATGCAAGAGGAAGGATAAACTGGAAAAACGCTGCAGAATTCTCTGTAGCGTTTATTTTTACTTTAAAATGGTTAAAGGCAGATTCTTGATTTACACAAAACGGTCACGGCCAACCTATTTTCAGCACTCTTATCACAGCAGTGAACCGCGAACTGAATCATTTGAAACCATTCTGGATTTATCCCATACTATATATGAGTTTCAAATCCGAGAGGAGGAATGGCATGGGACATCATCATGGTCACTCCGATGAACATGGGCACGGGCACCACCATCATTCTAATAATAAAAAAGCATTGTTGGCATCCTTCTTATTAATCTCCACATTTATGGTAGTCGAGGTTATTGGGGGATTCATGACAAATAGTCTGGCTTTACTGTCGGATGCAGGTCACATGCTTAGCGATGCGGCAGCTTTAGGACTTAGTTATACAGCGATAAGGTTGGGGGAAAGGAAAGCGACATCGTCGAAATCGTATGGATATAAACGTTTTGAAATAATTGCTGCTTGTTTGAATGGATTGACCTTGATTGTCATATCCGTATTCATTTTCATAGAGGCAATTAAGAGGTTCGTGGATCCCCCTGAGGTGCAAAGCTTGGGAATGCTAATGATTTCAATCATCGGCTTACTGGTCAATATCATTGCGGCTTGGATTTTAATGAGCGGAGATAAGGAAGACAATTTGAATGTACGAAGTGCTTTTTTACATGTAATTGGTGATATGCTTGGATCGGTGGGTGCAATTGCTGCCGCGCTCTTGATTTATTTTTTCGATTGGGGAATAGCAGATCCGATTGCGAGCGTCATAGTTGCGGTTTTAATTATTATCAGTGGTATTAGGGTAGTGAGGGATTCTTTCCATATTTTAATGGAAGGCACACCCGACCAAGTCGATATGGATGAAGTGAAGGCATCCTTGCTGGAATTGGCCAGTGTTTCCGAAGTCCATGACCTCCATATCTGGACGATCACCTCTGGTTTTTTGACAATGAGCTGCCATGTTGTCATAGATGCGAGCGGTAATCACGATGCAGTTTTAGCAGAAGCGCAAAAACTTCTTCACGATCAGTTTGGCATTGAACATAGCACGATTCAAGTGGAAAGACAGGAAGTAGGCTGTCCGAATCCACATGAGACATGTAATTGAAAAGGGCTGGCTCATGTTTGAGTCAGCCTCTTAAGAGTGGTTTGTACAAGCAACTTTATATCCCTTTCCATATGACTTTTACAGAATATTTAGAAGCCGATCCTGTTAAAATGAATCGAGATGATTGTAGATAATAAGTTATGGAAAATACTAAGTAAAACATTGGTGAATTTTACTGCGAACATAATCCTGACACATTAAAAGGGTAAGATTGAGGAAAAATGCTCTGATGATTTTAATAATTAGCATATACAAAATTGTTCAACTATAATTCAGGAAGGAGGAATCCTTATATGAAGAAAATTCTTGTAGTAGAAGATGAAATTGCCATATCCATGGTATTGAAAGCATATTTGGAGCGTGAAGGTTTTAATGTAGTCCAAGTATACGATGGACTAAAGGCCATTCCGGTTTTTGAAGAAACAGAGCCAGACCTTATCCTGCTTGATGTCATGCTGCCTGGTAAGGAAGGCTGGGATATATTGAAGGAAATACGGGAGGAAGATACATGTCCGGTTATCATGTTGACTGCACTTACCGATGTCGATTACAGATTATCGGGATTTAAGTCAGGTGCGGATGATTACATCTCCAAACCATTTGTTGCCGAAGAAGTCGTGGCCCGGGTGCATGCCGTTTTAAGAAGATCCTCATCGGTTGTTGCAGAAGGTGATCATGTACATGCGTTTGGGAGTTTAACCATCGATGATCAGTCTTATATGGTGCATTTGGATGGGGAAGAAATTAACTTGACGCCGCGTGATTTGTCGCTGCTCATTTTTTTCGCAAAGCACCCTAATCAAATTTTCACGAGAGAACAGCTGCTCGATCAAGTGTGGGGCATGGATTATGATGGCAGTGACCGTGCGGTGGACCTGGCTATCAAACGAATCAGGAAGGCGATAGATGCATGGCCTGTAACTGAGGGGGAAATAAAAACATTGCGTGGATTGGGGTATCAATTGAGTGTCTATGAAAACTAAAAAAAGAACCACTTTACAACGCTATTGGACTAAGAGATACGTATTGACCTTGATTTCAGGTTTGATATTATTGTCTGTTTTTTCCTTGTGGTGGATGGAAAAAACAGCTTTGGAATATAGGCTTAGCCTGCTTAAGTACTTGGCTGATGAAACATCCGATCGGGCGATAAAGGAAAATGGTCAGATTGTCGTTGGTCCGGTCCTTTCGGAGATTGTTGAGGAAAGGGAGAAAATCCTTCATCTGAACCAACAGCCAATCATCTATATTGTCGACCCTGAAGCCAGAATCATTTATACGATGCCTCAATTGTATATCGATCCGGATGATAATAAACTCCCAGACGTCATTATGAAAAATAGGGAGTTAGTCCAGAAGGTCAAGATTTCCGACAACAAAGTATATGTCGTCAAATCCCCCATTACGTTTAACGATGAGACGAGAGGTTGGGTCGTCATTGCACAGGAAGAAGGGGCATTGAAGGAAATCAACCAAGATCATGGCTTGTTGGCGATCATGATTGGAGGCCTTCTAATTCTGGGGACTGGAGTCATTTATTTTCTTTCCAGGCAGATTTCGCGGCCAATCCAAGATGTAGCTAACGCCGCTGTCCAGGTTCGAGAAGGCAACTATGATATCCATTTCAAAGAGGAAGAGGAAATCAAGGAAGAAGAAATTTATGAACTGATAGAATCGTTTAAGGAAATGACCAATCGATTGAAGGTCATGGAGAAGTTGCGGGCGGAATTGCTTGCAGGTGTAACCCATGATTTGAAAACGCCAGTCACTTCCATTAGCGGACTTATACAAGCGGTTAAGGATGATGTCGTTACGGGAGAGCAAAGTAAGGAATTCCTCGATATTTCTTTAAAGGAAACTCAACGTCTACAAGGTATGATAGAGGATTTACTTAATTATAATGCCATATCGGCAGGTGCTTTTAAAATTCGGGTGCAGAAAGAGAATATCAATATATTCATCAAGGAAATTGCCTATCGCTGGCAAGTGACCCAGGATGATCAAGCGTTCGCTTTTGATATAAAAGTTCCTGATGAACCGGTCTTTGGTCAAATTGACTCATTGCGGATGCAGCAAATCGTCATTAACCTTTTGAATAATGCCAGGCATGCACTTGATGGCAACGGGGAAATAGTGATTCACCTTTATGAAACGGGTGAAGAACGAATCTGCATTGATGTACAGGACAGTGGCCGGGGAATCCCAAAACATGAACAACAATATGTGTTCGAACCRTTCTATCGAGGTGARAACAAAAAGTTGAAGGTACGCGGTTTAGGTYTRGGACTGCCATTCAGYAAGATGCTWGCMAAAGCGCAAAAGGGAGATCTTGTGCTGAAAGAAAGTRATGAACAAGGGACGACGTTTACTATTAGTTTAGAGAAAGCAGATCAGATATAGAAAAAAGGGTTGTCCGCTTTAATGGACAACCCTCTTATTATGCACCGATGTGGGATGGTTGATAATCCAATTGGCTGATTGCATGCCATAACTGAACATGACGGACCTGCCTTGGAAGGAAACGTCCCATTTCTTCTTCGTTATATCCAGCATGCAAGTTCTTATAGTCGAAAATGATCGGACGGCGAAGTAAATCCGGGTTATCTTGAATAAGCTTGCAAAGATCATTAAGTGGTGTACTATTTATATCGATATTCAGGCTTTTGAATTTTTTGGAACGGGTTGAGATGATTTCATCTGTTCCGCCTT